>CAVLAV010000211.1:0-4106 GCA_963660735.1 bacterium | reverse complement strand
ACGGAATATAATAGTCGGCTGCGCGCCGAGCGTTTCCGCGCCGACTTTTATATATTCGTTTTCTATTTCGTAAACCATATTTAATCCTCCGCTTCCACCATTTTGCCGAAGAATTTATCGTTTTTGATAAATTCGTTTATCGTTTGATCGTTTATTTCGATAATCAAGTTTATAAGTTTATCGTAAGCGTCCGTCATAGAAACTACGGGCAGACGATCGGCAAAGCGTTGACCTATATCCGTCATTATTTTATACAATTCCACCGACTGCTCGTCCGAAAGGCTTACGCCGTCTAAAACGTCGTACAAATCGAGCAGAGAGTTAAACGCGCGCGACGATTCCCTTTGATTGAACCAAAGTCTGAACAACACGAACGCCGCAACCGCGAGTGCCGCGCCGAGAAGAGCAAACCACCCCGTATCGAGTACGAAAGTCAAAACGAACGCCCCTACGGCAAGCAAAACCGCAACGGGCGATAAAGCGATCGTAACTTTCGCGCTTTTATCCGCCGCAAGGTAAGTGGGAATCATACTCTTTAAAAGTTTTTCGAGTTTTTGCTTTTTATCCTTTTTGTTTTCCTCGTTGTACTTTTCGAGTTCTTCCGCGCTGAATTTGCGTTTTTGATAGTAAGGTTTATAAATTTTTTTAACGTCCGCCCTGCCGTCTACGTCGGCAACCGCTATGGCTTTATTGAGGTATTCCTCGTGAGTATGGTCGCTTAAATCGGTGTAAAGTTTAGTTTTTACCTCGACCATTGCCATATACGCTCTGTAATCGGTTTCGGTCAAAGCGAGAGCCTCTTCGGCTTTTTTCTCGGCTTCCTCGTAATTGCCCGCAACGCAAAGATCGTGGCACTCGGCTATAAGCAACATTACTTTATGATAATCGTCGCCGTGCGCCTCTTTTACCGTCTGCGGACTTTCGCTTACGGATTGATAATATTTAATCGCCTGCATTGCGGAAATTTCCTTTCCGCATTCGGGACAATTTATTTTGCCCGAGTCCGTTTGCAAGGCAATATCCTTGCCGCAAAGCGGACACCGAGCGTTTATTTTTTCGTTTTCACTCATTTTCTAACCTTATTTATAACTACTGCCGATAAATTATTCCCATTCGATAGTTGCCGGGGGCTTGGAAGTAATATCGTAAACTATACGGTTTATATCCTGCACCTCGTTTACTATACGCGTGGATATTTTTTCAAGCACGTCGTAAGGTATTCTCGCCCAGTCGGCTGTCATACCGTCTACGCTCGTTACTGCGCGAAGAGCAAGCGTGTAGGAATAAGTCCTGCTGTCGCCCATAACGCCTACCGAACGGCAGTTGGTAAGTACGGCAAAGTATTGCCAGATTTCCTTATTAAGTCCCGCGTTGGCTATTTCTTCGCGGTAAATATAGTCGGCGTCCTGCAAAACCTTGATTTTTTCTCTCGTTATATCGCCGATTATACGAATGGCAAGTCCCGGACCGGGGAATGGTTGACGCATTACGATACTTTCGGGCAGACCGAGTTCAAACCCGACTTTACGCACCTCGTCTTTGAAAAGATCGCGCAAAGGCTCGATTATTTCCTTAAAATCGACTACGCTCGGAAGTCCGCCCACGTTATGGTGCGACTTTATAACCGCGCTCTTGCCCTTGCCGCTTTCTATTACGTCGGGATAAATAGTACCCTGAACGAGATAGTCTACCTTGCCTATCTTTTTAGCTTCGTCCTCGAAAACTTTGATAAATTCCGAGCCGATAATCTTTCTCTTGGTTTCGGGGTCGGAAACGCCCGCGAGTTTGGTTAAAAACCTGTCCGCCGCGTCAACCTTGATAAGGTTCATTCCTCGTTCGGTTTTGAAAACTCTGTATACGTCCTCCGCCTCGTTTTTGCGGAGTAAACCGTGATCGACGAAAATACAGGTAAGATTATCGCCTGCGGCCCTATGTATAAGCGTTGCCGCAACCGCGCTGTCCACGCCGCCGCTCATCGCGCAAAGAACTTTTTTATCGCCTATTTTTGCTTTGAGTTTTTCGACTTGTTCTTTTACGAAGTTACTCATAGTCCAGTCGCCCGCAACGCCGCAAACCTCGTACAAAAAGTTGCGCAAAATTTGCGTACCCTGACGAGTGTGCATAACCTCGGGGTGGAACTGAACGCCGTAAAATTTACGCTTTTCGTCCGCCATAGCCGCCACGGGGCAAGTTTCGGTTTTAGCGATAACCTCGAACCCTGCGGGAGGAACGGAAATATAGTCGGTATGACTCATCCAACAAACGTTTTGCTTATCTACGCCCTCGAAAATTTTACCGCCGAGATAAGTTATGTCGCTTTTGCCGTATTCGCGCGAGGGGGCGTGCTCGACCTTGCCGCCGAGCGTATAAGCCGTGAGTTGCGCGCCGTAACAAATACCCAACACGGGTATACCCAGATTGAAAATTTCGGGGTCGATATGAGGCGAGTTTTCGTCGTAAACGCTGTTGGGTCCGCCCGTGAATATTATACCTTTGGGCGCAAATTCCTTTATTCGTTCGATAGAAATATCGCAAGGCAAAAGTTCGCAGTAAACGTTCTGCTCTCTTACTCTTCTTGCAATAAGTTGGTTATACTGCCCGCCAAAATCGAGAACTAATACTTTTTCGTGTTGCATAAATCCTTTTATCCTAAATATTTATTTAATTCAGCCGCATAATCGGCGTTTTTATCGGCGTACACTTTCGCCAAATCCAACGCGGACGCACAGCCGCTTTTTACCGCAATTTCAGCAGAAAACGCATATTTGCCGCTTTCGTAACCCGCCGTAACCGCACCCCAGACGAAATATTCGTAATCGTTTGAAGGCAATTCTTCTTTCAAATCGAGAACGCCCTTGCCGTACTTTACGACGTAATCTTTCTCATTACCTTCCAGGGCGCAATTCATAAGCGCGGAAAAATTTTCCGCCGAGCCGTCCTTTTCGTAAACCCGAGCGTAAAACCCCGTCGCCGCGCCGTACATTTTGCCCTTGCGGCAAAAGTCGCCCGATGCCTTGGGGAAGAACGCCGAAAATATTAAAATCGTCAACGCGCCGACCGCAATTAAAGCGGCAACCGTAACGATTACGGTTTTTCTGATCAATTTACCCATAGATATATAAAGTATAGCACAAAAGCCCGTAAATTGCAACGGAATACGCGTTATCTCGTAAATTTCATAGGCATTATCGCGCGCGCGGAGTAATATAGTAGAATATGAAAAAAATAATTGCTTTTACTTTTGCGGTTTTAACCGTTTTAACTATGAGCGGTTGTAAAAAACGCGCCGACTACTCTCAAAAAATAAGCCAACTCCGCACCGAAATTTTCACGGGAGAAACCGACCGTTTTACTCTTTATTGCTACGGCGAAACGCGCGAAACTCCGTTTGAAACCGACGGCAAAATAACCGAAGTCCACCCTTTTTCCTCGTTTAAAATAATACCTAAACAAGGCGAGGCGTGCGAGGGCGAAATACTCGTTAAATTCGGCGTGGCGGGACTTAACCTATGCGGAAAATTCGAGTACAAACCGCTTGCGGACGCGCGTTACGCGTATATACTTTCGCCCTGCCCGCCGAAAGAAAATTTCACCGCCGTGATAAGTTTGGGCGGCGAAGATTATTCCGTGGAAATGCGCTCGCTTAAACTTGCCGACACTATCGACTACGCCGCCGCTTTAAGCGTTGCTCAAAAAGCCTACGGCACAAACGGCGAAAAGTTTTTTAACGACGATAATTACGGCGAAATTCGGATAAGACTACTCGAAAACGACGGTTACAACTTTTGGTACGTGGGATTTTTTGCCGAAAATTTAAAGCGCGAATATCTCATAGACGGCAAAACCGCCGAAATACTAGCGACCAAATAATAAAATTTTGTCGAATTTTGCATAATGCGCCCGTTTTCCGCCCATACTTTAAGCGGAAGGAGGGAAAAATGGAGTTCAACCAAACTAAAACTTTTAAAAATCTGACCGCAGCGTTTGCGGGCGAATGTCAGGCAGGAATGAGATACCAAATGATAGCGCAGAAAGCGTTGACTCAAGGTTATAAAACTCTTGCCGACGAAATAAAAGCGATTGCCAAAAACGAAACGATGCACGCT
>CAVLAV010000210.1:0-4121 GCA_963660735.1 bacterium | reverse complement strand
GTTATAGACTTACCGCAAGCGATATAGCGAATGATACCACTATATACCTTTCGCTGTGGGCTTCGACAAATACAAATATTTCAGCTATTAGTATAAAAATTACGATAGAGGGCTCGGAATCGGGAGAGTTCATCCATAAACTTGATAAAAATCTATTTGACAAGTGGCAGTTTACGGCTTTTTGTTTAGGAAAAAGAAAGGTCGGAGACGTTATTACCGTCGAATTTTTTTGTGAAAACAGAACTGTTTATATCGACGATGTCCGTTTGACAAAATTACCATATGAAACACCGGAAGAACTTGCGGATACCGTTTACGATGAGTTTGGAAATGTAACGAAGTCATATCAGTACAATCCTATTGATAGACGCGTGGAAACTACCGAATACGTATATAATTCGGCGCACCAGGTAACGCAACAGACGTCAAAAACGGGAAATAATCAAAAAAATAATATTGTTAATATTTACAGCAACGGATTGCTCGCTTATAAAAAAGAATACGGCGAATCGAGTTCCTATTTTACACAGGCGCAGTGTATATACACCGGCAATGTAATGACTTCTTCGATAGACGTCAATAACGTCGTAACAAAATATGACGACGGGGCGAATTATGCGGAAACAATTATTGTCGGAGAAGTCAATAGCCCCGAAATGAATCAGAAAGAAGAACGATTCCCGAATAGCGGCGTTATTAAAACATTATCTTCGGGAGATCTGAAAAACGATTATTTATATTTGACGAACGGAAATCTGCAAAAAGCGCGGTTTCATTACTCTTCGTCTGATTATAATGCCGAAATTTCGTTTAAATATGATACGTTTGGTAATTTGAGTGCATTAAAAATCGGAAACGTTGCACTTGTAACAATGGAGTACGATTATAAACATTTAAATAAAACAATTTATGCAAATGGCGATTATCTCTCCTATACGTATGACGCGAAAGATAGAATAACAGAAATAAAGGAAAACGGAACAGCGACGGTTTCTATAACGTATAGAGACAACGCCGAAGACATGGTGTCCATTTCTCATTCCAATGGAGTAACTTATACGAGCAAAGCCGTAAATAGTAACGGCAAAACCAGCGAATATTGCGCGAGCTTTTCGGGGGTAAACCGTATTTTGAAGGCTGTGGGTTATGCTGCAAACGGAACGGGGGATATAACGACGGTAGGATATTTTGTAGACGAAAGCGAAACGCCGTTTGAAAAATGTGTTTCAACCAAAGATAGCAATGGTCTTTTGACTAAAATAGAGAGAAGCTATCACGGTGCAAATAATACTTATACTTACGACGACTTATATCGTTTGGAAAGTAAAATCACGACTTATACAACGAATAGCACGTCTAAACAATATAAGACGAATTATAGCTATAAATCTATTTCGGCAAAGAGAAAAGGAACGCAAATCACTGCGGAAAAACATTATGGCAATTCGACGTTGATAGGGACATGGAATTATACTTATTACAAAAACGGTAATCTTGCAAAAATAGCGTTAGGATCGAATACGCAAAGTGAGTACGTTTATGACGAGTATGGAAGAGTTATTCGTGAGGATAATTACGCCCTTTCCCGTTCGTATCAATTTACGTACGATAACGGTGGAAATATCCTTAAAAAGGAAACGTACTATATCACCAACGGAACAATTTCTACCACTCCTACCAAAACGGATATATACGAATATGAAACGGTAGCAGAAGGTTGCGGACAAAATTCAGCGTGGAAAGATCAGTTAAAGTGCTATAACGGAACGGCAATTATCTATGACGTATCGGGAAACCCGTTAAATTATCTCGGAAAAATAATGACGTGGCAAGGCAGAAGGTTGACGTCCATAGACGGCGTGGCTTTGGAATACGATTACAACGGATTACGCGTTAAAAAAGGAGATAGAAACTATTATTGGCAAAGCGGCAACCTTGTCATGGAACGTTGGGTAAAGAACGGAACGGAAAATTATATTTATTACTATTATGATGAAAGTGGCGTATGCGGAATGAATTATAACGGTACGGAATATTATTACCGCAAAAACATTTTTGGGGACGTTCTTGCAATTTATGATAGCTTAGGCAATTTGCAGTGCAAATATGTTTACGACGCATGGGGAAACCATAAGGTATATAACGCAAGCGGCAGTGAAATCGGCGCGGAAGTATTGAATATCGGGAATATCAATTCTATACGTTACAGGAGCTATTATTGGGATAGTGAGTTTTCGCTTTACTATCTGCAAAGCCGTTATTATGATCCCGCTCTTGGCAGATTTATTTCTCCCGATGATATCTCTTATCTTGATTCCGAAAGCATAGTAGGATTTAACCTTTATGCCTATTGTGGAGATAACCCTCTTTCATACATTGATCCTGATGGTTATTCGTTTTTGGCTATTTTATTAGTTTTGGCGGCAACGACGATAATCGGAGGAGCTGTGGGAGCGAAAAAAGCTAAGGACGAAGGGAAAAAAGGTTGGGATTTTGCTAAAAATATCCTTCTTGGTTCAGCAATGGGATTAGCTACGGGTGGCGCCGCTCTTGCTATAACAGGCGTTGCCGTTGGAGCTGTTGCAGGAATTTCAAAGGTAATCTTGGGGGTAAAGGCTTCACAATTGTTTGCTGTTGGCGCATTAGCTTTTGATTTTACAGCATTTTTTGCGGCTCCGTTATTAGGAATCGATATGGAAGGTATAGAGTATGAAACGCCCGAGTCCCCATATCAACCACCTAAACAGAACCCTTTGCCGCCTCATCCCTATAGCCAAAGGAGGCATGGAAGATAATGATAGAATATAAAGGTGAATTATCAAATAAATGTAAAAATTTTGTTTTGAAGAATGAAACTAATGTTGCAAGAATTTCTGCGATAATTGTTTGTGTGCCTATTGCAATTTTTGATATATGGCTCGCTCTGTCAAATGATTTATTCTATTTAATTGTGTTGCCGATATTGGCTTTTATTGTCTTCCTTGCAGGTATAAAGCCGAGAGAAAAAAGTTATGGGTTAATTATGACGAAACGAGTTAGAATTGAGGAGGATTATTTGGAAAGCGAGGGCGAGCGCTTCAATGAATCAAGAACGATAGATCAAGTTAAACACGTTATAGATTACGGAGAATGGTATAAAATCACTTTTAGTTTTCCTTATAAAAGCCAAAGGTTTGTCTGTCAGAAAGATTTAATTATTCAAGGAACGATAGAAGATTTTGAGAACTTATTTTCGGATAAGCTCATAAGGAGGCGTGGAAGAAAATGATAGAATTTAAAGGTGAATTATCGAATAAATGTAAAAAGTATTTCACTCAATCATCATGGCAGTTAGTTTGTTTTATCGTAATTGCAGTATGTATTCCGTTTATTATATTATCAATTGTACTTTCGATTATTGATGATTGGATATATTTGCTTATGCTGTTGCCGATTGCTTTATTTATTTTCTTAGCTTCTTTAAAACCGGGAAGCACGGCGTATAGAAAGCTGTATGGTAAAAACGGTAAAATATATGACGGAGAATTAACATGGCATATTACTATAGAAGGAGATATGATTTCCGCAGAAGGAACACAACGCTCGGAAATAAAATATTTAAGCAATGTTAAAAAAGTCGTTGATATGGGAGATTGGTATAAGATATACTTTTATTTTCCGTATAAATCAGATTTATTTATCTGTCAAAAAGATTTAATTATTCAAGGAACGACAGAAGATTTTGAGAACTTATTTTCGGATAAGCTCATAAAGCGGTGTTCAAAAAGAAAATAATACTTCAAGCAAAAGTGTTGATTTGAATAAGTTATCGAGAACGGATTTTTTGCGCTGTGTTTTATGAAATAGTTATGCTTCTTTCGCTGTAGGCTTATCTTTGTTTTCATGGTTATTGGGAAGTAAAAAATGTCCCGTTAACGGTTTTGAAAAATGGGACAAAAAGTGGGACAAGATTTTAAAAAGACTTGAAAATGGGGTAAAAACAGCGATTTTTATATTAAAAATACGCATTTTGAAGAGCGAAAGAGTGCCTGTTAATCCGAGTGTCGTCAGTTCGAGCCTGACAGGAGCAGCCATATCAGGAATACAAAAAAGATATTTCTGCGAAAAAGTCCGATTTTATC
>CAVLAV010000209.1:0-4141 GCA_963660735.1 bacterium | reverse complement strand
GAATAATCAAGAAATTCAAAACGAACTTTTACAAGTTCAAAAAGAAATAGCCGAATTGCCGGCTGGGTATATCTCAAAGAAAAATATAAACGGTAAAACGAGATATTATCTGCAATGGACAGAGGACGGAAAAAAGAAAAGTAAATATGTCGATGATGCGCTTGTAGACAATTTGCGCGCGAAGATAGAGAGAAGAAGAGATCTTCAAAAGAAAGAAAAGGAACTTACTTTTATGCTTCCCAAACCGCAGAAAACAGAGAAGCAAGAAGATGAAAAACACGTTTTCAAAACCGACGTAATGATCGGAGAAAACTTAAAAAATTATGTTCAGACAGTCGCAAATTACAAAAAGAGGAATCTTTATAAAAATATTTGCGATTATGTTTACGGGGATATTCGGGACAGAGTTTTTATTCTTTACGGATTAAGGCGCACGGGCAAAACGACGCTCATACGCCAGGTTATAGCCGAAATGAACGACGAAGATTTTTCAAAAACGGCATTTATTCAGGTCGGCGCGGGAATCGGTTTAAGCGATATAAATCAGGACTTAAAATACCTGATGAACAGCGGATACAAATATGTGTTTATCGACGAAGTAACGCTTATCGAAGATTTTATCGAAGGCGCTGCGCTTTTTTCGGATATATTTGCCGCTTGCGGAATGAAAATCGTGTTATCGGGTACGGATTCGCTTGGATTTTTCTTTTCCGAAGACGAACAGTTATATGACCGTTGTATTTTCCTTCATACTACATTTATTCCGTACAGAGAATTTGAAGAGGTTCTCGGTGTAAAGGGAATTGACGAATATATTTGTTACGGCGGAACGATGAGTCTCGGCGGCGTTCATTATAATGAAAGATCAACGTTCGCAAACAAGAAAAGCGTTGACGAATATGTCGATAGCGCGATAGCCAAAAATATTCAGCATTCTCTTAAATGCTACCAGTACGGCGGGCATTTTCGTGCGCTATATGATTTGTATGAGAAAAACGAGTTGACGAGCGCTATAAACCGCGTTGTGGAAGACGTCAACCATCGTTTCACCGTGGACGTTCTGACGAAAGATTTTATGTCTCACGATTTGGGAATTTCGGCGAGGAATTTACGAAACGACAGGCAGAATCCAAACGATATTCTCGACAGAATCGACAAAGAAGAATTTACGAAGAGACTTAAAAACTTGCTCGAAATCAGAAACAGAGAAGAACAAACCGTAACGATTTCGGAAGAACATAAAAGGGAAATAAAAGAGTATCTCAACGCTTTGGATTTAACGGTAGATATTGATATTCAAACGTTGCCAGTCGGGCGTGAAAAGAACTTCAAAACTGTTTTTACTCAACCGGGAATGAGATATTCGCAAGCAAAAGAACTTGTGCAATCGTTGCTTGAAGACGGGGAATTTCAGGAACTTTCGATAGACGAAAGAAATGCTGTTATCGAACGAATTTTGGACGATATAAAGGGCAGAATGATGGAAGACATCGTATTGCTTGAAACAAAGATTGCGAATCCGAAAAAACAGGTTTTTCAGCTTCAATTTGCCGTCGGAGAATTCGATATGGTTGTGGCGGATAATGCGAATGCGACTTGTGAAATTTACGAAGTAAAGCACAGCAAGGAACAAGCGAAAGAACAATACAGACATCTGATTGATGAAGAGAAACTGAAAAGCACGGAATTCAGGTACGGTAAAATCACTAAAAAAGTTGTTATTTATCGCGGAGAAAATACGACTTTGGAAAACGGAATCGAATACAGGAACGTAGAAGAATATCTGAAATCACTTGTCTGACCTGAAATTGAATAGTTCGAAAACCAAGAGCAAAAAACGAAAAAACAGAAAATAAAAAACTCGAAATCGCAGATAAACACAGCTATTTCGGGCAACGCAGACATATCAGGAATACAAAAAAGATATTTCTGCGAAAAAGTCCGATTTTACGTTGCCCGGCAGTACGACGTTTACCGATTATATTTCGGGAACGGAATTCTATAAACCCGGTCGATATAATTTTTACGGCGTAACGGAGGCGGGAACGGCGACTTATATTTATTCGATTACCATCGACAGAACAAGCAAGCCTTTAACTATTAAAAACGTTACTGGCGGAAAAACCGACGGCGACGCCACGATAGAATGGACGGACGGAGATTTGACTAATTTCGCGCCCGTGAAAACGGTAACGGTGAACGGAAAACCTTACGCTAAAGGCGATATTATATTTACTATCGACACGGGCAAATATCTCATTGAATCCGTCGATGAGGCGGGCAATAAATGGTCGACCGAGTTCGTTTCGGCCAAGCGTAACATCCTGACCGAAACCTTGATAAAAGAGTATTTCGAAACGTTCGATAAAAACGGTGAAATATATAGTTTATCGACCTATAGTGCGGCTTTTGAATTTGCCGTTAAGCGTGAAAAGTCGTTCGTGAGAACGGGCGTATGGAACGGAACAACGTGGGATACGGGCATAGCGATGGACTTGAAAGACAGCGCGAACGCTAAAAACGGCGAGTATTTCATTTACAAGAAATCAGGCAGCAAAAATGAAGAAGTCGCGTATTTCACGCAGGAACGACTGAACGAAGTAATTGCCGAATATGCGGCGGCCGATATAAATTCTTTCTATTATTGGGAGAAAGAACCCGCCACGCCTGCTGAAGGCGAAACGATTTATATTTTACCCGAAACGAGAAATATAATTGCGGATAAGATTACTATCGGAGAAAACGTGCATTGTCTTGTGTACGGCGAAGAATTTATAGGCAACGTTTTCGATCTCGAAGGTGAACACGTTCTGACGATTTGCGACGAGTGGGGCAATACTTGCGATTACAATGTTACGCTTATAAGGCGCGCCTCCGATATTTTATACGCGGTGAATGACGGCGATACGAATACCGCCGGACTCGACAGAGTATATCGTTTTAACGATAAAGTGACCGTTTCGATAGACGACGCTTACGATTTGGATGCAATGTTCGTGGTGTATGACGAAAACGAAAATATACTCGGTAAGTTCTCGTTCGGCGAAACGTTCGAACTTACGGACAGCGGAAAGTATTTCGTAAAGGCAGTCAACCGTTTCGGTTGGTCGGAATCTTTCTCTGTTATTATATCTCGTAACGCGCCCGTCATTAAGGCGGACAAAAACGTGGAAGATAAAAGACTTGATATTTCAATCGGCGAAAGCGAAGATGAACTCGGTTTGATTCAGGCGATAGAGATTTATAAGTCGACCGACGGGCAGGAAACATGGGTTCAGCTCGATAAAGACGATTACGGTGTGATTATAGAGACCGGAACGTATTTCTTCTCTTTCAGAACAAGCGGCGTGTATAAGATTATCTTGACCGACGAATTCAGAACAGGAGATGCCGCCGTAATCGAAATTGTCGAGTATAATCAGCCGACGATTGAGGCGGTATTAAACGGTGTGGAGAACGGCGGATATACGAACGGAACGGTGTCCGTTGAATGGACGGACGAAGTTACCATTACGGCTACGAAGGACGGAGAAAATATCGAATACAACAGCGGCGACGAACTGAAAGACGACGGCGAATACGTTATCGTTTTTGAAAACTTCGACGGTAAAAAGTTGGTCTATAAGTTCGTTATTGACACAATCGCGCCCGAATTGACTGTTTCGGGGACTACTCGCGGAAGCAAAGGAAAAGACGACGTAAGTGTTAGTTTTACCGAAAGCGATTTGATCGTTCAACTCTATAAAGACGGTGCGTTCGCGGGCGATTACGTTTCAGAAACCTTAATCACGGAAAGTGGAAAATATAAAGTCGTCGCCACGGATAAGGCGGGTAACGTGAGTGAAGTCGAGTTTGAAATAGACAAGATTGCGCCTACGCTCGTCATAACCGGCGTTGAAAACGGCGGGCATACTTCGGGCGGCGTTACGCTTTCGGAACTTTCGGAAGAATCGACCGTAACGGTTAAACTTAACGACGAAACCATCGAATACGAAATAGGCGAAACTTTGACGAAAGTCGGCAAATATACCGTAACGGTAACAGATGAATGCGGCAACGAAAGCGTTTATGAGTTTGAAATCATAAAGGCTAAAAAGCCTGTAAACGTCGGGTTAATTATTGCTTTCGTCGTGTCCACGAT
>CAVLAV010000208.1:0-4172 GCA_963660735.1 bacterium | reverse complement strand
GTATAATAGAACGCACTTGCGACGCTTACGGAAAGCGAAAAACCTTTAAAGAGGTCGATTATCGCGCCTTTCCCGTGGCGGGCGATTTGCCGTGGGACGATAAAACCGCTTACGATAAACTCGGCTACGGTTACCGTTCGGAGTTTATCCGCGGCGCAAGCGAAAGTCTTTTTACGGGGAGGCTTAACCTCGACGACTTTACCTCGCTTTCCACCAAAGACCTTAAAAAATCGCTTATGAAAATCAAGGGCGTAGGGCCGAAGGTCGCCGATTGCGTTTCGCTTTTCGCCTATCACAGGACGGACGCGTTCCCCGTGGACACCTGGATAGAAAAAGTTTATGCAGAGGACCTTGGCGGCAAGCAAAAAGACCGAAACAAAATAACCGCCGAACTCGAAGAAAAATACGGTGAAAATTCGGGATATATTCAGCAGTACGTGTTCCATTATAAGCGTAATAATTTGACATAATTTTTTTTAAATGTTATACTTATACAAACGGCAACTAAAAAGGCAAAGATTATGAAAGAAAGAATCGAAGAAATAAAAAAACGCATATCCTAATCGCTCGGCAGCGTAAAAACGAGCAAAGAATTGTTTGAACTTAAAGCCAAATACGTTTTGGGTAAGACGGGCGAAATCCCCGCGCTTATGAAAGAACTCGGCAAGGCGGATAAAGAAGAACGCCCCAAACTCGGTCAACTTATAAACGGACTTAAAGAGTGGGCGACGGGTCTTTTCGAGCAAAAAGACGAAGAGATTGCCAAAGCCGAGAGTGCGGCGAGATACGAAAACGAAAAGATAGATATTACTTTGCCGCCCAAACGCGAAGAGCAGGGGTCGTTGCACCCCGTAACCCTCGTTAAAAATCAACTCGTGGATATTTTTGCGGGTATGGGCTTTCAGGTGCTTGAAACGCGTGAGATAGAGGACGATTTCCATAATTTTACCGCCCTCAACACTCCCAAGGAACACCCCGCGAGGGATAAGCAGGACACCTTCTATTTAAACGACGATTTTATGCTCCGCACGCACACTTCGCCGGGGCAAATCCGTAGTCTTACCACGCTTAAACCTCCGTTTAAGGTGCTTATTCCGGGCAGGGTTTACCGCTCGGACGACGACGCTACCCATTCGCCTATGTTCCACCAGATGGAAGGACTCGTTATAGATAAAAAAATCACTTTGTGCGATTTGCAGGGTATGCTCGACGTTTTGGTAAAAAGGATGTTCTCGTCGGACGTAAAAACTCGTTTCCGTCCGTCGTTCTTCCCGTTTACCGAGCCTTCGGTAGAGGTTGACGTAAGTTGTTTCGAGTGCGGCGGCAAGGGTTGCAAACTTTGCAAAGGCACGGGTTGGATAGAGATACTCGGCGGCGGCATAGTCAATCGCAAAGTGCTTGAAAACTGCGGCGTTAATCCCGACGAATGGACGGGTTTTGCGTTCGGTTTCGGTATAGACCGTATAGCAATGCTCGAAAACGGCATAAACAATATTCATATTTTGTACGACGGCGACCTTCGCGCGCTTAAACAATTCAAGGATTAAGGGGGAAACAAAAACATGTTAGCACCTTTAAGTTGGCTCAAAGATTATGTAGATATAGACGTTACCCCCGAGGAACTCGAAAAACGCCTTTTCGACAGCGGTTTCGAGGTGGAAAGCGTAATTCCTTACGGCGATAAACTCGATAAAGTAGTTACTTGCCGCATACTTAAAATTACTCAACACCCCAACGCGGAAAGGTTGCGCGTTTGTCAGGTGGACGCGGGCAAATACGGCGTTTTGCAAATAATAACCAACGCTACCAACGTTAAAGAGGGCGATATAGTCCCCGTTGCGGTGGACGGCGCGACTCTCGCCACGGGCGACAGAATTTTCAACGGCAAACTTCGCGGCGAGCCGTCTTACGGAATGTTCTGCGGCGGCGAAGAGATAGGTATAGACGATAATTATTACGACGGCGCGTCTACGGACGGCGTTCTCGTATTTCACGACGAATTTCCTCTCGGCGAGGAAGTCCGCGATTTGCTCGCTTTAAAAGATTTCGTTTTCGATATCTCCGTGCTTGCAAACCGCCCAGACTGTCAAAGTATTTTGGGTATCGCTCGCGAAATAGCCTGCGCGCTCAAAAAACCGCTTAAAGAGCCGAGTTATAAGTATTCGGTAAAAGCCGAAAAAGGCGACGAAAACTTAACCGTAACCGTTGCCGACGGCGAACTTTGCCCGAGATATATCGCGCACCTTATAAAGGACGTGAAAATAGAAAAATCGCCCAAGTGGATGTCGAGAAGATTAAAACTTTGCGGACTTAACTCCATAAACAATATAGTCGATATCACCAACTACGTGCTTCTGGAACTCGGTCAGCCTATGCACGCGTTCGATTTAAGCGACCTTTGCGGCAAAACCATTAACGTTCGCAGGGCGGCGGACGGCGAAAAAATCACCACGCTCGACGAAAAGGAAGTTACTCTTTCGCACGACAATCTGCTTACTTGCGACGGCGCGAGAGGCGTTGCCTTGGCGGGCATAATGGGCGGACTTAACAGCGAAATAAAACCCTCTACGGGCGCGGTCGTTTTCGAGTGCGCTAAATTCAAAAGGGACAATATAAGACGGTCTTCCCGCACTTTGGGCAAGTCGAGCGACTCGTCCAAACGCTTTGAAAAGGGCGTGGATCAATACACTACCGAAAACGCTATGAAGCGCGCGCTTTCGCTTGTATGCGAACTCGGCGCAGGCAGAGTAACCGCGGTTGAAAAGGACGTAAAGAGCGGCGAAAAACAACAAAACGCCACTCTCACCACTACTTTCGATAAGATAAACGGTGTACTCGGCATAGAAGTGCCGCACGACGAAATAGTCCGCATTTTAAATTCGCTTAACTTCGGTGTTACCGTAAAGGGCGGCGAGATAACCACCGTTGCACCGCCGTACAGAGAGGACGTGGAAAGTTTCCCCGACCTTGCGGAAGAGGTCATAAGGGTTTACGGCTACGAGCATATAACCCCCACGCTTTTAAAGGACGCGAGCATTACCGACGGCGGCTTTACCAAGGCTCAAAAGGACGAAAATCGCGTTAAAAACGCACTTTGCGGCATCGGGTACAGCGAGGTTATGTCGTATTCGTTCTATTCGCAAAAGGACGTGGACGCGCTCAATTTGCGCGAGGGCGACTACGAAGGCAAGGTTATAAAACTCGAAAACGCTTTGAGCGATAATTACGAGGTTTTGAGAAGAACGCTCGTTCCGTCGCTACTCGGAATAGTTTCGAGGAATATCAAAAAAGGCGTAAATCAAGGCAAGATTTTTGAAATCGCCCGTACTTACGCTCCAAAGGAATTGCCTATAACCGAATTTCCCGAGGAAACCAAGCGTTTGGCGATAGCCGTATTCGGCGAAGGAAACGACTTCTTTACGTTTAAAGGCGCGCTTGAGGAGATTTCCGACCGTTTCGGCATAGAGTTCAATCTCGACGAACGCGCGGACAAGACCTATCTGCACCCGGGCGTTTCGGCAAAGATTATTTTAAACGGTAAGGAAATAGGCGCTTACGGACAAGTCGCCTACGAGGTTGCGGAAAAATACGATATAGAAAATAAAGTGTTCGCAGCCGAACTCGATTACGACGCTTTGAACGAAAGTTTTAATAAAGTGTTTAAATTCGAGCCGCTGCCTAAATTCCCATACGCGGAACGCGATCTTGCGTTCGTGGCAGACGAAAATCTTACTTGTGCCGAACTCACCGCGGCTATAAAGCAGGCGGCAAAAAACAACGTTAAGAGCGTGGAATTGTTCGACGTATATTCGGGCGGGCAAATAGAAAAAGGTAAAAAGAGTATGGCGTTTAAAGTTACTTTCGCCCCGAGCGGCGACGCGGCTTTAACGCAGGAAGAAGTAGACGGATTCGTTAAAAGAATACTCGGCAGTTTAAAACATAGACTCAACGTAGAATTGCGATAAGTGTGGAATGGCAGTCGGCGTGGCTGAATTTCCGTGTCATCGCGAGCGTTAGCGTGGCGATCCCCCTGAAAAAGTACGCGATATATACTCCATACTCTATTCCAAGGGTAGACTCCCCCGATGAAACGGGGGAGGTGGCGCGCGTTAGCGTGCCGAAAGGGGGACGGGCTGTCGAGCCTGCCGCGGCACTTCGTGCCTCGCAATGAC
>CAVLAV010000207.1:0-4176 GCA_963660735.1 bacterium | reverse complement strand
CTATAAAAGTCCCAAGTGCGACAACGGCTACGATATAAGCGATTATCGCGCTATAGATGAGGATTACGGCGATTTGGACGATATAAAAACTCTCATATCGGAACTGCATAAACGAGATATGAAACTCATAATGGACTTCGTTGCAAATCACACTTCGGATAATCACGAGTGGTTTAAAGAGGCGAGAAAGTCCAAGGATAACCCTTATCACGACTACTATATCTGGGCGGATAAGCCGCTCAACGACTGGCAAGGTTGTTTCGGCGGCAGCGTGTGGGAATATAACGAACAAACTAACGAATATTATTTACATTCGTTTGCAATCGGACAACCCGATTTAAACTGGAAAAATCCCGCCGTCCGAAAGGAAATGTGCGCCGTAGTCGATTTTTGGATAGACCTCGGCGTGGACGGGTTCAGGTGCGACGTGCTCGACCATATAGGCAAAAATTTTGAAAAAAATCTTATGTGCGGCGACGAATCTATGCACGCGTACATAAACGAGATTTTTGGCAGAGAAAAGACGAAAGGCGTTTTCACCGTGGGCGAATGTCAGTCCACCGAGAAAGATATAGCCGACATCTGCGGCGAAGATCGCGGCGAACTTACCACCGTTTTTCAGTTCGAGCATTTCGGCGTGGGTAGGGGCAGTAAGTGGGAAAAACGCCCGTTCGCCTTTGACGACGTTAAAAATATTCTCGTAAAATGGCAGTATTTTTCGGCAAAACACGGTCTTTTATACACGCTTTTTACCGATAATCACGACCAAAATTACTATTTAACCCGCACGGGCAACGATAAGGAGTGGCGTTACGAATGCGCTACGGCTTACGCCGCAACCTTTTATTTGCTTAAAGGCATACCGTTTATTTATCAGGGGCAGGAATTCGGTTCGTGCGGTTCGAGATACGAAAAATAGAAGATTTCGGCGACGTAGAGTCCGTTAATTACTATAACGAGCAGAAAGTTAAGCGCGAAATTCCCCGCTACGAGGTGATAAATCAAATAAATTTCGGCAGAAGGGATAATCCGCGCCGCCCCGTCGCTTGGTCTGCGGACGAAAGCACGGGTTACGGTTTCGGCAGCACGACCCCGTGGCTTAAATTTAACTCGCGCGCAAAGGAAGTGAACCTCGAAAACGATAAAAAAAGTCAGAAGTCGGTGTTCGGGTTTTATAAAAAATTGCTCGCGTTCAGAAAAGATAGCGACGCGATAATTTACGGCGATTTTAAGGAACTTTTACCCGCCGAAAACGGCAACAGCGGCTTTTTCGCTTACGAAAGAACTTTTAACGATAAGCGGGTAGTCGTTATAATAAACTTTGACAGAGAACGAGAAATATCTCTGCCGATAGATAAAAATTATAAACTCGTATTAAGCAATTACGCGGACTATAAGGCGTTTAACGACTATTTCCGTCCGTTCGAGGTCGCCGTTTACGAGAAAATTTAAAGGGAATAAAAATGGAACTTGCAAGCGTATTTTGCGACGGTTTGGTTTTACAGGCGAATAAGACAAATTATATTTTCGGCTACGGAAAAGGCGATGTTAAAGTCGAGTTTTGCGGCAAAACTTACGCCGCGACTGCCGACGGGGATAAGTGGATTGTCGCGCTTAACCCCGAAACTTATAAAAATAATCTCGAATTAGTCGTTTGTTTAAGCGGCGAAAGAAAGGTTATAAAAAACGTCGCCGTCGGCGAGGTGTATCTCGTGGCGGGGCAGTCCAACGCGCAACTGCGCGTCGGCGAGGAAATTTGCGGCAACGACGATTATCCCGCGGACGAAGATTTAAGATTTTTCGCCGTCAATCGTCCCGAAAAAGACGACGCGGTTTTTCTCGAAAGCGACGGTTGGCAGTCGGTGCGTAAGGATACCGTTAAAAGATTTTCGGCAATAGCCTATCACACGGGCGCGGAGTTGAGGAAAAAACTCGGCGTGGTCGTGGGTATGGTAGAGTGTTATCAGGGCGCGTCGGTTATACAGTCGTGGCTTAAAAAATCTTCGGCGGATAAATTCGAGGGGATAGTCGATTATTCTCCGCGCAAAGCAACTTCCGCCGCTAACGGTTATTTTTGGAACGAAAACGGCTTTTTATACGAGAGTATGTTTTCGCATATAATTCCCTTTGCGTTTGCCCGCGTTATTTGGTATCAGGGCGAAAGCAACGGATATTTACCCGAAGTGCCTATTTACGGCGATATGCTTAAAACCCTTATTACCGAGTGGCGCGCCGATTTAAAGGACGAAAGTTTGCCTTTTTCCGTCGTGGTAATCTGCGATATGGTCGGGCAAAGCGAAGGCTTTACCGCCTTGCAAAACGCTCACGAAACTTTGGCGGCGTTTTAAGCGGCGTAACCTTGGTCGAAAGCAGCGACGTTTGCGAACATTTCACCATTCACCCCAACGACAAACGCGCTTTAAGCGTTCGTTTAGCTGAAATCTGATTATACAAAAAATTGCGGGCGCGCCGAAAGGTGCGCCCGCAACTCGTTTAGCACCGTTAAACGCTTGAAAATCATATACTGAATTACGGGGCGTCTGAAAAATTTTTGAGCGCACCCGACTAAATTTTTAACGATTTTCAAGGAGAAAATATGGCTAAAATATGGCTAAAACTACTTTAAACCAAGCGGATTTCAGCGGTAATTACGGCGAGGGCGCAGAGCCTATTACTTTCGTCAGCAATCAGGTTACTACCACTATCGTAAGCGGACTTACCGCCACGCTTACCGCAAATAAAAAGTTTTGGGTGGACGGCGCGCTTTTGTATACCGTCGTTATACAAAACAATTCGGGCGAAACTTATTCCAAAGGCGTGCTTGCCGATCAACTCGATACGGCTAACGTGAATTTCGACGAGGATTACGCCGTTCAGATAAACGGACAAAAAACTTCCGATTATACGTTTACGGGCGGACTGTTAAGCGTAAATCTTCCGGACGTTTCGGACGGTGCGTCTTTGACGGTTACCTTTCAGGTTACGCAAGCGTGAACTTATAAAAAGTTATAATTATTACGCGCGGCGCGCGCTTAAATTCGCGTGCCGCGCAAACTTTTCTCGCGGCGAGTTTTGCGGAATTTTAAAATTTTTGCAATGCTTAAATAATCCGTATGCCGAGCGGCGGGCGGAGGTAAAGAGAAACTATCGCTTGCGTAACCGCGTAGCGTTGTATTCTCTTGATTTTTTAATAGCCGTTTCCGCCGAAATAACGGTCGTAACCTCGCGGTAAAATAAAAAAATACGCGCATATAAGGCGATTATTCAAATATTACGCCCCATTCGAGCGTTGCCGAATAATTGCCTTTTCCATATTCTTTTTCGGACGCGATATCGAGTAAAATTCCCTCGTCGGGAGTCCACGCCACCTCTATAATTCCCGCTTTATCCGTAACTCCGCTTGCCACGAGCAGAGCGGTGGAGTCGAGCGTGGCGGTGGTCGTTTGGTCGGTGAAAACTACGGCGTTTTCAATCGTTTCGCCGTTCGATTGTAACTTGCTTTTCAGCGTCGCGTATAAAAACCATTTTCCTCCGTTCGTCCGCGTGTCGGTGAGTTCGATGCGTAATTTGCCATCTATTCTCGCAACTTTCGCCGTGTTGCGCGGCGCAACGAACGCGTTGAACGGGATATCGGGTAAATCGGTTATAGAAACGCTTCCCGTAACCGTAGCGGTCGCGAGTGCCGTAAGGAAATTTTTATTGCTTTTAATCGTCGCATCATCGCCGACGGTCGGCTTTACGCTTATCGGCAAAGAAAAATCGCCGTTGCTTGCCGCAGTACCGCTCGCGCTTTGTTTTAAGTCCTCGTATATTACCGTCGCCTCGGCAGCCGTGTTGCCCGAAATCTCCGTTGATAAGTCGGTTATCCCGTTTACGGCTAATTCCAAATTACCCATAGATAAAACCGAATATTTAGTTAGGTCGAAGTTTGTTGCGCTCACGGGGTAGCCTTCGTCGCCGCTCGTCAGGTTGCTTTCGGTCGATATCGCCGCCGACGAAGATAGTTTTTGAGTTATCCGTGCGTCAGTTCCGTCTTTTTTATAAAAGGTTGACGACGGGGTATCGTCAAAACCGCCCGCGCTTTCATACGGCGTTTTTGCCGTGAGCCAACAGTTTATCTGTGGAATTGTCAAATAATGTACAGTCAAAAACTCCCCAAATTTAAGCCGCTATCGT
>CAVLAV010000206.1:0-4191 GCA_963660735.1 bacterium | reverse complement strand
TTTTTATTTGTCATTGCGAGGGAGCATAGCGACCGCGGCAATCCCTTGGAATAGAAGGCGGACTATATGCACTATCAGTTCTTCGGTGGGATTCTTCACTTCCGTTCAGAATGACGTATTTTTTCTTTTACGTCATATTGAGCGTAAGCGAAATATCCCACGACTTAAGTGATGGGATTAAATTTAATAATATTTAATAACAAACGCAAAAAGGTCGGCGCAAGGGGAAATCCCTTGCGCCGACCGTACTTTTTTATTTATAATTATTTAGAGATAATCGCTCTGCCAACGTTCGCAACGCCTGCTACGATAGCCGTAATTCCGCCTACGATTGCACCCGTACCGAGTTTCCAAGCGGTATAGTTTTCGCTATTCGCCTCCGTAAACTTATGCGTACCTTTGCTCGATATTTCGCCGAGGATAGGAAGATTTATCGAACCGGTGTTGGTTATCGTGCTGAAATCAAGCGCGAAGAAGAAAAGTATTCCGCCCGCGATGAACGCAACAGCCGCAATAAAGGTAACGAGTTTGCTCTTGCAAATTCCGCAAATTTGCAATACGGTGAGTACAAGTCCTACGACTACGAGCAAGTAGCAGAGAAGGTTCATAAACGAAAAATCAATTTTGGAAGTTATTCCTAATTTGTCGTAAAGAGTTTTTCCGAACGCTATCGCAATTCCGTTGTACGCCGTGTCGCTGTTTTCGCTTGCCGAAACTATTTGCGGTAAAAATATCATTATAACCGCGACAAGTCCGACGATCGCGCTCGCGAAAGCGAGCAGTTTGCCTAATTGTTTACTTTGTTTTGCTTTCATATTAACCTCCGTTAATCGTGTAATACCATTTTACACTAAACTGTCGGCGTTTGCAAGCGTTTTTTCAAAAAAATAACAAATTAGGCAAACTGCATAATTTTTTTACACTGTCGAATTTTAAGGCGCGCAAAAGCGTATAATATTACGAGGAAATTTTATGTTGGACGGGTTGTTGGAGCGTTTCGGCTTGTCGGACGAAATAACGCCGTGCAAATTTCGCTACACGGTGTGTTCGGGTTGCGGCGGAATTTTCGAGGGCGTTAAGAGGATAGAAAACTTTACCGAGGAAGAAGTTATTTTAATAGTCGGCAACGGAATAATGACCGTTAAAGGCGAAAAACTCGCCATAAAAAAGTACGGCGAACGCGAAGTCGCGCTTACGGGGCGTATTACGGGGGTAAGTCTGACTTGAAAAAAGGCTCGCTTTTTATAAAACTGAAAATAAGCGGAAACGGCGTGGAATCGCTTATAAAAACCTTGCACGCCCGTAATATTTGGGTAAAAGACGTAATTTTTGGTGAAAATTACCTTTTTTTAACGGCGGATTACAAAGATTCGAGAAAAATTTTTGCAATTTGTCGCAATATGTGTTATAATGTTAAGCGTATAGGTATAAAGGGTCGGCTGTCGCCCGTTTACGCCGCGATTAAAAACGCGGGGTTTGTGTTGGGCGCGATAGCGTTCGCCGCGTTCGCGTATTTTTCGGACGCGTTCGTTTCGGAAATTTCTTTCGAGGGCGACGCGGTGAGTTATCGTAGGGAGATAACCGCCGCGCTCGAAAATTCGGGCGTAAGCGTTGGCAAACCCTGTTTTGCGGACGTTTCTGCGGCGGGCGAAAAAATCGCTCTGGCAATAGACGGGCTTTCCTACGTAACTATCGAAAAACGCGGCAAGAGAATTATTGCTTTTGCAAAAAGCGAAGAGGTTAAGTCCGAACCGTTGGACGTTAAAAAAACGCAGATAGTTTCACCCGCAGACGGGATCGTCAGGGCGTTGAACTGTTTGAGCGGCACGGCAAAGGTGAGCGTGGGCGACGCCGTAAAAGTCGGCGATTTGCTCATAAGCGGCTCGTTTACCAACAAAAACGGCGAGGAGTTTACCACTTACGCGTTGGGCGAGGTATGCTTGGCAAAGACCGTGGTATACGAGTATCAAGCCGCCGAGCAAAGCGAACTTTATCGTAGCAGAGCGGTTTTTCTTGCAAAGGAAAGCGTGGACGGAGAGATAGAGTCGATCGCCGTCGAGCAAACAAACCGCGACGGAAAAAATTATTACATAGTTACTATGAGCGTTCTCGTGATAGTAAATTGACGGAGGGTGAATTTGGCTAAAATTACCGCAAGCGTAGACGCGGGCAGTCTGAAAGATTTATCGGCTTTGCTCGGCGCGTTCGACGAAAACTTGAATATTATCATAAGGGAAACGGGCGTTTCGGCGTTTGTGGAAGGTACTTGCGTTAAGTTGAGCGGCGACGAAGCGTCGGTTTCGCTTGCGGAAACGGTCATTACCAAACTTGCCGCCATAGTAAAAGCGGGCGAGCCGATAGACAAGTCGCGCATAATTTATTGCGTGGAACTCGCCAAAGAGGGCAACGCCGAGGGCATAGAAAAAGTTATGTCGGGCGTGGTTGCGATAACTTCCCGCGGTAAACAAATCAAGTGCAAAACCGTAGGGCAAAAAAAGTACGTGGACGCCATAAAGAAAAATTCGGTTGTGTTCGGCGTAGGTCCTGCGGGTACGGGCAAGACCTATCTCGCCGTGGCTTTGGCGGTTTCGGCGTTCAAAAATAAAGAGGTCGAAAAAATTATTTTAACTCGCCCCGCAGTCGAGGCGGGCGAAAAACTCGGCTTTTTGCCCGGGGATTTGCAGTCCAAAGTAGACCCGTATCTGCGCCCTTTATACGACGCTCTTCAGGAGATGCTCGGTATGGACGGGTATATAAAACTCGTCGAAAGGGGAGTTATAGAGATTGCTCCGCTCGCGTATATGCGCGGCAGAACGCTATCCAACGCGTTTATTATTCTCGACGAGGCGCAAAATACTACCCGCGAGCAAATGAAAATGTTTTTAACCCGTATGGGCGACGGCAGTAAAGTAGTCGTAACGGGCGACCTTACGCAGATCGACCTGCCCGAGGGCAAAAAGAGCGGACTTAAACACGCTACGGATATTTTAAAAAATATAGACGGAATTAAATCGGTGTTTTTAACCGCGAGCGACGTGGTGCGTAACCCGTTGGTTATGCAGATAGTCCGCGCATACGCCGATTTCGAGGATAAAAACCGCTGAAAAAACTATACCGTTCGCGGTAAAAAGAGGTTAAATGATTAACGGAAACGAAAAACTTAAAAAATGGCGCAAAAAAGACTTTGCGCGCGTTATAACTTATTTCGCCATACACACGGCAATACTTATGGTGCTGTTTGTGTTCGCGCTGCTTTTAAGCGTGGATTTCGACCTTTCGAGGGCGTGGCAATTCACGGTAAACGGCGGGGCGGGCGTACCCGTGTATCTCGCCATATCAATATGCCTGTTGTCTGCGGGAATATTTTTATATTTCTTTTTCGAGGACGGCGACTTTCTCTACGAGGGTAAAAACGTACATTTAACCTTCGTTATTCTCGAAATTTCGCTTTTAACGTCCTTCGTGGTGGGCAAGTGGCGCAGCGTTTACGCTCGTCCGTTCGCACTGTGCGCGTTGCTCGTTTTAATGACTTCGGACAGGCGCAAGGCGATTTTTATGAATTGCATAACCTGCCTTCTGTTGTTTATGTCGGACGCGTTCGTGTCGGTCGATTTGACCGTGGACAAGGACTTGTACGCAAGCCTCGTAATAGGTTTTATCACGGGCATAATGGCTATATACCTGCTCGACGGCACGGGCTCGCGCTTTAAAGTGCTTATTTACGGCTTACCCATAGCGTTGCCCGTAATAGCCGCCTGTATGCTTTTAAACGTAGACTTAATACCTACGCGTTGGATAGAATTTTTGGTGGACGGCGTTGCGTCGGGACTGTTGTCCGTAATATTTATGACTATTTGGCTTCCGCTTTTCGAGGAAGTTTTCTCGGTGCTTACCAACTACCGATTATCCGAACTTACCGACCATAAAGCGCCGCTTATCAAGGCTATGATAGAGAACGCTCCGGGTACTTTTAATCACTCGGTCGCGCTGTCTACTTTGGCTGAAAGTTGCGCCACCGCCATAGGCGAAAACGCCTTGCTTGCAAGGGCTTGCGCGTATTATCACGACGTGGGCAAACTCAAAAATCCCGAGTTTTTCACCGAAAACCAAATGGGTAAGAATTTGCACGACGAACTTTCGCCCGAACTTTCCACCGATATTATCCGTTCGCATACCAAGGACGGACACGAC
>CAVLAV010000205.1:0-4231 GCA_963660735.1 bacterium | reverse complement strand
CGCGGTCGCTACGCTCCCTCGCAATGACAGTTGAATTTCCGTGTCATCGCGAGCGTTAGCGTGGCGATCCCCTCGAAAAAGTACGCAATATTTACCCCGTACTTTACTGCAATGGATTGCCACGGCACTTCGTGCCTCGCAATGACAACATTTATTATAATAAAAGCGGACGGCGTAAGACTTATCTTACGCCGTCCGCTTAAATTTTATTGTTTTTTCGGCGGCGGGGCAAGGTGCGAGTAAAACCTGCACTCCAACCTGCCGTTGTATATTTTGCGGGTTTTATCGGCTTTTTTACCGAAAATCCGCTCGAAATCGTCAACCGAAGTGAGAGTATAAGCGCACCAGTCGTCGAGCCGAGCAACAACATTGCCGTAATCGCGGTAGAGTTTTTCCACCTCTTTTCGCTCCGAAAGTCTTTCACCGTATGGCGGGTTGCTTATTATTACTCCGTGCGCATAGCGCGATGAAAAATCACGCATATCGGCGCGCTGAAAATGAATGAATTTATCTACACGAGCGAGTTTAGCGTGTTTTCTTGCCAAATCCAACTGCTTTTCGTCTATATCGAAACCGCTTATCCTTACTTCCGCGCCGCAGTCGATTTCGCTTTCGGCTTTTTCTTTTATCGCTTTAAAATCGCTTTTAAAATTTTGCCAGTGTAAAAAATCGAAATCGCGGTCTATGCCCGACGGAATATTAAGCGCAATTCTCGCCGCCTCTATGGGGATAGTTCCGCTGCCGCAAAATATATCGGCAAGCGGTCGGGTTTTATTCCACACGGTAAGGTCGATAAGCGCGGCGGCAAGCGTTTCTTTAAGCGGCGCTTCGCCTACGAGTCCGCGATAGCCGCGGCGGTGCAACCCGTCGCCCGAAGTATCGAGCGTTACGGTAACGAAATCTTTTACGATAGCCGTTTCTACTTTATATCTTGCGCCGCTTTCGGGCAACTCGCTTACGCCGTATTTTTTGCAAAGCCTTTCGCAAATCGCCTTTTTGGTTACGGACTGAATTGCGCTATACGCAAAAAGTTTACTGTTTACGCTCTTTGCCGATACGATTATCGCACCGTTTTTATCTATAAAATTTTCAAACGGAATATTTTTTATTCCGCCGAACAAATCGTCGAAAGTTTCGGCTTTAAACTCGCCGAGAACGATCTCCACCCTGTTAGCCGTGCGCAAATACAAATTGAGCAAAGCAACTGTGTTTTCGTCGCCCTCGAATTTAATTCCGCCGTTTATGGCGGCGAGTTTTTCGTTGCCCGTAAGTTTATATAATTCTCTTTTCGTTACCGCCTCTATACCCGACGCGGAAGTTACTTTTAATTCCATATTTTAAAAAGCGTCGAAAATCACGTTTATATCGTCGCCGACGACTTCCGCCACGGCAAACGATATTTCCGCGTTCGGGTGTGCGAGCGAATAATACTCGGCAATTTTTCCGTATTTTTCTATTTTTTTATAATTCACGGCGTCCTTGGGGTCGCCGAATAATCTCGTAGTCCTCGTTTTTACTTCCACAAAATACGTAACGCCGTCTTTTTCCACGATTAAATCCGCCTCGCCTACGGGCGTTTTATAATTAGTTTTAATCGTCTTATAGCCACGGTCGCGCAGATATTTTAAAACGGATTTCTCGCCTTTTCTACCGAGAAGTTTTTTATGAAAGTCTTTCTGTGAATTTTGCAAAACCCGCTCTCCTTTAAAGCCTCGATATGCACCTTCGTGCCGTAGCCTTTATTTTTGGCAAAGCCGTATTCGGGATAAGTTTTATCGTACTCGCACATAATTGCGTCCCTATACACTTTTGCAAGTATGGACGCCGCGCCTATATTATAACTTTGCGCATCGCCCTTTATTACGCCCTTTACCTTGCAATCGGTTTCGGGTTCGAGCGCGTCCACGAGAACGAGATCGGGTTTTATTTTTAAACCCGCCATCGCCTGCGCCATACATTTTTCGGTAGCGCGAAGAATGTTGAGTTCGTCTATCTCGTCGGATTCGATTTGCGCGATAGAATACGCTATTGCGTTTTCGCGGATTAAAGCCGCCAACTCTTCACGCTTTTTTTCGCGCACCTTTTTGCTGTCGTCTATACCGCATATAAGTTTTTCGTCCAAAGGCATTATCACGGCGGCGCAAACGACGGGTCCCGCAAGCGGACCTCTGCCGACCTCGTCTACGCCAGCAATCAACTTAACGCCGTCGCATAAAAAGGCTTTGTCGAATTCGATTTTCTCTTTCGTTTTTTCGTTTAATTCCATCTTTCTTCAAGGCAAATTTTGCCTATGCGCTGTTTGCGGAAATCATCTATAACCGCACGCGCGCAACGCGTGTAATCGCTCTCGCCGCCGCGAAGTAAAAATCCGCGTCTTTTACAAACATCGTCGTACAAAGCAAGCGGCTCTTTATCGAGCGAAGTCAGCGAATATTTTTCCTTCAACTTATCTGGCGCGATAATTTTCAGTTCGCCTATAAGTTCGAGCGCAAGCCCCTCTATATCCAAAATATCGTCGTTAAGCGAGCCGATATAGGCAAGGTGCTTGGCGTAAGTTTGATTTTCAAAACTCGGCGGCATAGTGCCGGGAGTGTCTAAAAGTTCAAAATCGCCGAGCCTTATCCACTTATTTGCGCGCGTAACGCCCGCTTTATCGCCCGTTTCGGCGCGTTTGCCGCCGCTTATCGTGTTAATTATAGTAGATTTACCCGTGTTGGGTATGCCTGCAACCATAAACCGAAGGGCGCGCTTTATTCCTTTTGCCTTATCACGCTCTATTCTCTCCTTCATCACGCCTTCGCAAGCCGATTTTAATTTTGCAACGTCTTTTTTGGAAAGTCCGTCGGTCAGGCAAAAATTAAGTCCCGCTTTTTTCAGTTCTTCCGAGATTATCCCGAGCGACGCGGTAGAAACCGTATCGCATTTATTAACGCAATAAACCACGGGTTTGTTTTTAAAAAGCGCGGTAAGTTTTTTATTGAAACACGCGTAAGGCGCGCGCGCGTCTAAAACGTAAATTACCCCGTCGCATAGTTTCAAGTCCTCTTCGGTCTTGCGCATAGCCTTTGCCATGTGCCCGGGAAACCATTGAATAAGCATCCTATACCCCGCCTTTTTCTATTAAATCGGGACGAAGTTCGCGCGTTAATTTCGCGGCTTGTTCCTCCCGCCACTTGTCTACTTGTTTATGATTGCCCGAAACCAACACTTCGGGTACGCAGACGCCCATAAAATTTTGCGGGCGGGTATACTGCGGATATTCGAGCGTGCCGCCAGTGAAACTCTCCTCGCTTAAACTCTCGGCAGAAATAACGCCGTCAACGTACCTGCAAATGCTGTCCGTCATAGCCATAGCGGGAATTTCGCCGCCCGTTAAAACGAAGTCGCCCAAAGAAACTTCTTCGTCTATGCACATATCTATTACGCGTTGATCCACACCCTCGTAATGACCGCAAAGAAACAATATTCTGTCGTATTTTAAAAATTCGCCCACCATAGACTGCGTAAAACGCCTGCCTTTAGGCGAAGTGAACACTCTGTGCGCTTTATGGTCGGGGTCTACCGCCTGAATTGCCGAATACACGGGTTGCGGAGTCATAACCATACCCGCGCCGCCCCCAAAAGGATAATCGTCGCACTTGCGATGCTTATTTTCGGTGTAGTCGCGAATATCCGTAACTACTATTTCGATTTTTCCCGACTTTACCGCCCTGCCGATAACGCTTTCGGTAAGCGGAGTGAACATCTCGGGAAAAAGCGTAAGTATATCAATTCTCATACATTACGACCTCCGTAAATTTGTGCGCGTCTATCACGACTTTTTTATCCTCCACGTCTACCGAAACGAGCAAGTCTTTGATAAGCGGGAAAACGGCGTTGCCTTCGTCGGTAGTTATATAGTAATAATCCACGTTGCCGCTTACTATATCCGTTATTTCGCCTATTTTTTTGCCGCTTGAAAGATACAGCGAGCAACCGATTACGTCGGATATAAAATATCTGTTTTCGGGTAAAGCGATTTCGGCGCGATTAGCGTAAACTTCCTTTTTGCGTAAAGTTTCGGCAAAATTGCGGTCGGTTATCTCTTTAAGAGATATTATCGCCTCTTCGCCGCCCGCATAACGAAAACTCGACACGGTATATTCCGCGCCGCCTATTTCTACTTTTTTTACGTTTTTCACGCTCTCGAAATCGTCGGCGAAAAGCCGCAATTTGAGTTCGCCCTTTATAC
>CAVLAV010000204.1:0-4234 GCA_963660735.1 bacterium | reverse complement strand
CGATACGGGTCTTGACTATACTCATACGGCGTTCAGTCCGAGCAATTTCGAATCGAGCGATAAACGCTTTACGCTCGGCAGCGTATCCGAAAAAGTAAGCAAAACCACGGCGGCGGCGTTCAGTGCGGGGCTCACCGGCGAGGACGTTTACGTAAACGAGAAAGTTCCTTACGCTTACGATTACGCGGATAAAGATTCCGACGTACTGCCCATAAACAGCGAACACGGTACGCACGTTGCCGGCATTATCGCCGGTAAGGACGATACCATTACGGGCGTTGCGCCTCGCGCACAACTTGCCATAATGAAGGTTTTCTCCGATGCACAAACGGGCGCGAAAACCTCTTGGATACTCGCCGCTCTCGAAGATTGCGTGGTTCTCGGAGTAGACGTTATCAATATGTCGCTCGGAACTTCGTGCGGCTTCACGAGAGAAGTCGATAAACAGAACGTAGAAGACGTCTACGATAAAGTAAAGCAAGCGGGTATATCGCTTATAACCGCCGCTTCCAACGATTATAACGCCACTATGGGTTCGGAAAAGAACGGTAACAACGGTCTTACTTCCAATCCCGATTCCGGCACGGTAGGTTCGCCTTCTACTTACGAAGGCGCGCTTTCGGTTGCCTCCGTAGACGGCGTTAAAACTCCCTATATTCTCTACGGCGACGAAATTATTTACTTTAACGAGGCTACCAACTCTGCGGCGAAGAAGAAAGACTTCGTAGCCGAGGTTTTAAAAGCCGTGGGCGATCCGAGCAGTTATACGTTCGATTACGTAACTATCCCGGGTATAGGTCGTTCTTCCGACTACGTGTACGATTCTTCTTATTATCAGGGCAAAATAGTGCTTGTAAAGCGCGGAACGACTACCTTCGAGGACAAAATAAGGGTAGCGTTGAAAGAAAAAGGCGCGGCGGGCATAATCATATATAATAACGTATCGGGTACTATCTCGATGTCCGCAGGCGCGGACGTAGGTGCGGCTTGCTCGATTTCGCAGGACGACGGCGAAAAACTCGCGAAAAATGCCGAAGGTAAGATATTTATTTCCAAGGCGAATACCGCGGGACCGTTTATGTCCGACTTCTCGTCCTGGGGACCGACTTCCGACCTTAAAATCAAACCCGAGATAACCGCTCACGGCGGCGAGATACTTTCCGCTGTCCCCGGTCAATCTTACGACAGACTTTCGGGCACTTCCATGGCGGCGCCCAACCTTGCGGGCGCGACCGCGCTTATTCGTCAGTACGTTAAAAAGAACGAGGATAATCGTTTCGGACTTAACGGCTTGTCGGGTAAGGAATACGACGTAAAAGTTACCGCGCTCGTAAATCAACTTATGATGTCCACCGCGGATATCATATATAACAAGAACGGACTGCCCTACGCGGTAAGAAAGCAGGGTGCGGGTCTTATCAATATTCAAAGTTCGGTTACTACCGCTTCGTATATCACTACTTACGAAAACGGCACGGCAATGGATAAATCCAAACTCGAACTCGGCGACGATAAGGACAAAACGGGTGTATATACCGCCACTTTCGATATAACCAACGTGTCTTCTTCAAACGTTGCATACAACGTTGACCGTATAATTCAGACCGAAGGCGTCAGCGCGACCTACACGAGCCACGGCGATACCGTTGTGACTCAGGAAGGTTATCTCCTTTCGGGTTCGCAGATAAAAGTAACTTCGGTTACGGGCGGCGGCAACGTAAGCGGCTCGCTCGTTACCGTAAACGCCGAATCCACCGCGAAAGTTTCGATCGAAATCACGCTTTCGGAAGAAGAGAAGCGGTATATGGATAACTCTTTCGAACACGGAATGTACGTGGAAGGTTTCATTACCTTTACCGCGACGCAAGGCACTACCGTTAACATGAACTTGCCGTTGCTTGCCTTTTACGGCGATTGGACGGAAGCGCCTATCCTCGACGAGGAGTATTACGACACCAATAAGGACGAGATCAACGCCGGTATCGACGCCGAAGATAAGTTGATGGCGGACGCTTACGCGACGAGGGTAATAGGCGGACTTTATTCCGACTATATTCACACGCTCGGCACTTACGGTTTCAACCAGAACCCGGCGTCTTCTCAGATAGCGGCAGATAAAAATAAAATTTCCATTTCTATACCGAGCAATTCCGGCTCCGGTACGGAGAGCGCGGTTACTTCCGTCCGTTCGATTTCTGCAGGACTTTTGCGAAACGTAGGCGAACTTATCGTAACCGTAACGGAAGATTCAACCGGCAGAGTCGTGTGGTCAAAAACCATATACAATCAGCGCAAATCGCATTATTCGGGCGGTTCGATATACGCTTCTTCCGTAGACCTCGATTTCAGCGCGCTCGAACAGAATCTTAAAAACAATACGCAGTATACCGTTAAGATGCAGACTTATATCGATTACGGCGAAAATTCGGAACAAAACAACGCGAGAAGCGTTTTCGAATTCCCGTTGTTCGTCGATTTCCAGGCGCCTACGGTTACTAACGTAACTTATAGGACGGAATACGATTCTACCACTTATAAGACCAAACTTTACGCCGATTTTGATATTTACGATAACCATTACGCGATGGCGGCTCAACTCGGACAAATCATCGACAACCCCGACTATCCGAGTTCTTCGCCGTATCAGTATTCGCTTACGACGTTCGGTAAGTATATGACTCCCGTTTACTCGGATTTCAATTCCACTTCCCGCGTGTCGATAGAAATTACCGACTACGTAGAAGCGATGAAAAAGTCCGTAGGACCTAAGTTCTCGCAAAGCGGTACGACGATGGAGTCAGACAACAACAGTTTTATCATTATTTGTTACGACTACGCAATGAACTCGGCGACTTATCAGATTAAGTTGCCCGACGAAATACTCGGACTTAACTTCTCGACCGACGAAGTAAACCTCAGCGTCAACGAAACTTTGCGCATAGCGGACGTGCTTTCGGTTTATCCTTCTTCGAGTTGGCTCGAAACTCTCGATTACGAGATAGCCGACGAGAGCATAGCAAGGGTAGTAAACGGAACTTTGCTCGCGGTAGGCGAGGGCGAAACCGTTTTAACGGCAATCGGTAAAGATTCGGACGGCAATCCGATACGTAAATCGGTGAAAGTCAAGGTTGAGGGCGACGGCGGTTATACCATACCCGAAGTCAATAAATTCGCGGTTACGGGGTATAAGACGATTAAATCTTACTACGGCATAGTTACGGACGACCGCGAGATAGGCAAAGAGGGTAGCGAGAACTATTTCGGCTCGACCAATACTCTCTCGATGTTCCCGTCCGAAACCGTAAAAATCAAATATACGCTCGATTCTTATTTCGGGGATAAAACCAAGGTCGTGTTTGAAACGGGCGATCCTTCTATCGCGACGGTTGCCGAGGACGGAACGATTATCGCAAAAGCCAAGGGCAACACGGTTATTATGGCTACCGTATATTACGACGGCAACATAACCTATTATTCCGACACTATATCGGTTACGGTAAAAGATCCGTTTAACATAACCAGTATCTACCTTATGAACTACCGCGGACTCGGCGGCACGGTGGAAATCCCCGCAGACAGAGGCATTACCACTATATACTCCTACGCGTTCTCGCAATACGAGTACGTGGAAAAAGACCTTACCGCGGGCGACGTTATCGACGAGGAAGATCCTTATTATATAAAGCAACACTATATCGGACAGGACGAAAATTTCATCGACCCCATAACCAAGGTAGTAATACCCGAGGGCGTAACCGAAATTCAGTCTTACGCGTTTGCTAATTTGCAAGGACTTAAAGAGGTCGTTCTTCCGTCCACGCTTACCAAGATAGGCACTTACGCGTTTTATAACTGTAAAAACCTCGTAAATATCAATCTTGAAAACGTTAAATTCATAAACGAAGGCGCGTTTGAAAACTGCGGCTTGATCGACCTTAACTTTAAAGTTTTAAACGCTATAGGAAACAACTCGTTTAAGAACAACAACCTTATAGATATAACTTTGCCTGAAAGTTCTCAATCGCTCGGTATAGGCGCGTTTTCGGCGAATAAAAACCTTAAAAGCGTAACCTTTAAGGCTTCCAAGATAAAGATAGGTTCGGGCGCGTTTACGGATTGTCCTAAACTTACTACTATCAATATAAACGCGGCGGTTATCGCGGCGCACGCGTTCGAGGGTTGTACCGGTCTTACGAACGTAACGCTCGGCAAAGACGTTGCCGTTATAGGCGAG
>CAVLAV010000203.1:0-4248 GCA_963660735.1 bacterium | reverse complement strand
CGTATATACATTGTAACACATTTTCGGTGTCTTTGTCTACTTTTATAAGGTCGGAAATTTCAATTCCGCAAATAAGATACACTTCGTTGCCGCAACATACCAGCGGAATACCGTCCCGCAAGCGTTTAGGCACTTTAATATCCGTAAAATAATCGTTGAGTTTCTTTCTTCCGCCGCCGAACTTTTTAAACTCGTCGCCGCCGCCACGGTAGCGTATCACCGCGCCGACAGGCAACTTATCCCCGTCGAATTTAAGAATTTTGCATTTTGGATTTTCGGAAACTTGCCGCCCGAAAAACAACGACTTTCCGAACCCGTCTATATTGCCCGTTTTGAACGGAACGACCCTTTGGGCAAACTTAAAATCGGCAACGGCGTACACGGCGATTTTGCCGTATTCCCTGACCGCGCGCAGACCTTTGGGCAAATCCACCCCGTTGCCGTTTTCGGCGGTTTTCAATGCGAGTACGGCGTCTACGTGCGTTTTCTCGTAGTCCTTACCGACCCCGAGTTTTTTGAACGCGATTACCGCCGCCCGAGCAAACACGCAGTCGGGCAAATCGGCGGCGAGTAAGTATGCGCCGCGATTATATTCGAGCGCGGCTGTAGCAAGCGAGTCAAGATACTCGTTTTCCCTTTCGGAAATTTCGGCAAACCGCCCCACGCTTTTCTCCACTTCGGGGAAACGCTTACGGATAAGCGGTAAAACCTCGTTACGAATAAAGTTGCGCGAATACTCGCTATTAAGGTTGGTTTCGTCGGTAACGAATCCGATAGAGTTTTCGGCGGCGTAAGCGTCTATTTCGGCGCGGGAAACGCCCGATAGCGGACGAATGATTTTGCCGTTTAAAGCGACCTCGCTAATCCCCGTAACGCCCGATACGGACGCCCCGCGGAACAAGTTGAAAAGCACCGTTTCCACCCCGTCCGAAAGATGATGCGCCGTGGCGATTTTATCGCAAAAACCGCTTTGAACAGCGTCCTTGAAACACTCGTACCGTGCGATGCGCGCACCCTCTTCTTCCGAATAGCCGTGCGCGGCGGAAAAGGCTTTGCAATCGAGTTTATACGCTTTTAAAGGTACGCCCGCGCGCTCGCATACGGCGCGGACGAATTCGCTGTCCCTTACCGAGGTTTCGCCCCGAATACCGTGTTCCACGTTTACTGCTTTTAAGGTTATGCCGAGCGACGATTTGTTTTTAAGCAGCATATCGAACAGACAAGCTGAATCCTTGCCGCCCGAAAACGCCACTGCCACGACTTCGCCGCTACGAAACAGTTTTTTGTTAAGCATACTTTAATATTAGCACAATCAAACGAATTTAACAAGAAAACGCGCCGAAAAACGAAAAATAATTTTTTTTAATTTTTTTGATAATATCGCATAAAATCAGTTGACAAAACCTTTTTAATAGTGTAATATAAATGAGCATTCTGCGACGCGGAGTAGAGCAGCTTGGTAGCTCGTCGGGCTCATAACCCGGAGGTCGTGAGGTTCAAATCCCACCTCCGCAACCATTGTTTTGTTTTGGGCGAACGCCGTTCGCCCGAGGCGGAACGTTTGTGGCGGCGTAGCTTAGTTGGTTATAGCGGCCGGTTCATACCCGGCAGGTCGTTGGTTCGAATCTGACCGCCGCTACCAGATAACACACGGAGCAATCCGATATACATAGTCGGCGATAAGCCGACGCACATAAGGCCCCTTGGTCAAGCGGTTAAGACATCGCCCTTTCACGGCGGTAACATGGGTTCGAATCCCGTAGGGGTCACCAAGGTAAAGCGCGCTCGTTAAAGTTTAACGAGCGCACTTTAAAAATTTGCGGCGGTTGACGAAAGTCAACCGCCGCAAATCGTTTTAACAAAACTATCGTTTTATCTCTAAAAAGCCTGCGAGAAAAGCGTTGGGGAAAACAAAACTCTTTTCGCCGACGGGAAATTTGACTCGCAAATATTTCTGTGCGCCGTCTATCCAAGTAATTACGCCATCGCCGAATTTTTTGTGCGTTACCGCAACGCCCACTTTGACCTGTGCAAGCATTTCTTCAAGTTCTCTCTCGACGAAATCGTCCGCCCTGCCCGAGTTGCTATCCGTTGCCGCAATTTCCACTTTATTAGTTTCGCCTTTGCCCTCGCCGACAGCGCGGTATTTTTCGGGAATAAGTATTTCCTCGAAATTACTCATAGTAGCCTGTTGCTTGCTATATAGTGCCTCGTATTCCTCGCGGCGGAGTACCGTGTCCCAACCGCAGACGGATTCGTTTTTGTGCTTGCCTATACCCGTGTAAGACAAACTCGCGTTTTCGTACTTTCTGAAACCGAAAATGCCTTGATTCATTTTTTCGGAATCGAAAAGTCCGATAGAACACAGCACGTCGAAATCTTTTACGGTAAGCCCAGTAACCTTTTGGAAAAGTTCGGGCTCGATTTGCGTAATTACGTCCTTAATCGTCTGTTCGCGATAATCTGTCAAATACATAAAAGCGGGTATTCGCGCCGCGAGTTTTAAAAGATTTTCCTGCACCTGCTTATCACTCTAAATCCGATTAGATAAACCTCAAACATAAAATCAAAAAATAAAGAGTCACTTTTTGCTATCGCATAAACAAGAATAAACTTCGATGTGCTGATATCGCCGTTGTAGAACATGCTCAATAGATATTTATCCAAGCCGACAAACCGCTCATAAACGACATTAGTAATTTCTCTTCTTCGCTCAACAGAATCCACTTCAATATAATTTTCATCAAAACACTTGTTAAAAACTTCTGTGCGATCAAGACCGTCCAGCATCAATTTCGCTATCTTTTTTGAAATACTATACTTGAACGGAGTTTTCTTAATCGCCGATGAATAAGGCTTTTTATTCATACTCAACCTCCGATAATTCTCGATTGTACACTACTATTATATAACTTTTTTTGATTTGTCAAGCAAAAAGTGTTCCGTTTCTGCTTGGTTTGAACTGACGAAATACCTTCTTAACTATCTATAGTTTATAGTGTAACATACGCACACACAGTTTGTCAATCAAAATTAACCTTTTCGAAAAATTTTTTTTGCTCTAATTTCCCGGTTTTTCAACTAAGCAAATCTTTCAAATATTCTATTTCTTCTTCAAATGAAAGCGTTGATTTATCTATGTTTTTAGCTTGATACGTTTTTGTTGAATATTTTTCTTCGTCAAAGTTTTTTTGGAAAACCGCCAATATTCTCATCGGTTTTTGCATCAGATCCCTTATATCGGTATTCAATAAAGTATTCGGATAATATACTCCATTGGCATCTTTTACAAAACCGATGCAGGCTTGCGTTCCGCCAACAAGTTTTTGAGTATATAACTTCAGAGTATTTCCACTAAAATCGCCTATCATCTTTGCCGATAGATTCGGCGAGATAACGGAGGAAATAACTTTAAGTTTTAATTCCGTAGTTCCGTCTGGCGAAAAAGAAAAATCCTTTTCACTTAACCGCTCTTCGACACACAAACGGTAGAATTCTAACGGACTAATATCATCATCTTTAATCTTAAACCCAGTTAGATGAAGAAAATTCGCAGCCATAAACGAAACTTCCAAACTGTCTATTTGTTTTTTGTCCTTAAAAAATAGTACAAGCGTCTTTTTACCTACCAAATACTGTTCATATTTGCGTGCCGCCTCATTCACTATTTTTATCGCTTCGTTCTTTTTCATCGAAATTTTCTCTTCCGTTTTAATAGAAAAAGAGAGACTGTAATGCCGCGACATTACGCGTCTCTCTTTTTAATGACTGGTTTTTCTGTTGCTCACCAACTGACAGACCCTTACGTTCTGCATTGATATCAAGTTTTTCTGTTGCTTGCCAACTGACAGACCCTTACGTTCTGCATTAATTTTGAGTTAAAGTGCCAGCCCACTACAATTTCTATTTGCACCTATAGTTTACACTATAAGAAAAGAATTGTCAAGCGTTTTTGAGAATTTTCTCATTAGTATTATACCGCTTCTACTCTATTTATATGCATTTTCCCCTTTTTCTGCTATTATTATACCATATTTTATTAGAAAATTCAATCATTTCCGTTTCTATATCAGTTGCTTTTTCGCATTTGAGCGATAACTTCTTTGCTTACCCTGCCCATATAACAACCTTCGTCCCAGCAGCGGAAATTATCGAATAGGAGCAATTTTCTGTCGTCTACGCCGAAAGTGCAAATAATATCTTCGTCCATGATGTCGGATATAAAATACTGCGGCAAACCTTTGCTAT
>CAVLAV010000202.1:0-4258 GCA_963660735.1 bacterium | reverse complement strand
CAGCCAATAGTATCTGTATTTACCTGTGGACATTCTCGCACGGAAGCCCACCGCCACAGGTTTAGCAGAGTCTTCGCCACCCGAAATAAGCACGCCGTTTTTATCGATGGTTGCGCCGACGAGTTTTGCCGCAACTTCGTTGCCTATATCGTCTACTCCGAGCGAAAGCGTGCCGCTCTTAAATTCTTTTACAATTTCGGACTCGCCGTCATCGGCATATAGCGACGCTTCGTTCAGCTCCACCGATAATTCCGCCGATATCGCTTTTGCAAGTTGCACTGGCTTGCCATAGGTTTCGTTGCCCGTATCGTCTTCGGTTATATCGGCATAGTAAAGTTTATCCAATCCGATTGTTGCCATTAGTTTTCCTCCTCTATTTCATAGTTTTTAGCCACGTCTATCGTATATTGGTGATAGCCCGTGTCCGTTTCATATCCGCCGTATCGTCTTCCCGTTATCGTGAAATCGTTTTTAAGCAGGTTCGATACGATTTTATTTTTCATCGCAATGTAATTACCTTTGCTGTATAGAGTTATCCTTAACTCTTGCACATCGGTTTGCGGAAGATTATCAGCCGATAATGGAAAAGTATCGGACATTGGAACAAACACCATATATGCGTCCGGTGCCTTATTCTTAAAAATGCCTGTTTCTATAGGTATTCCGAGTGGGCTCAACACGGTTTTTGTTTCGGAAAGTATGTTCATAGCTTCTTTATCTCCTCGTCAAGCGTGCTTTCCATTATGGTTATACAGGCTTTTCTGGTGGAAGATATAGCGGGTTTTAAGAAAGGCTTTGCGGGTTGACCATGCTTGCCATATTCAAGAATATTGGCTATTTTTGCGTTGGACTCGCCATCCGAACGCAGCTCGGCAAACCCGATTTTGATATTGCTATCCCCCTTTCGGTCTTGCTTTACTCCGCTTAAGCCTAAAGAAGAGACAAGTTCTCCCGTCGATCGGCTTTTCACTTTGGTGTTTTTGCCTATTACGCCAGATAAATTGTTTTTCACCTTATCCATAACAAGCGAACCGCCCGCTTTCAGCACAGCTTCCGTTATTTTATCCGTGTTTTGCCCTAATTTACCCATCTTTTTAATGAATTCTTCGGGCATTTTTACCGTTACTTTAGCCATTGGTTGCCTCCACCTTCTTTCCGAGTATCTCTAAATACAGCCCTTTACCTTTTACATTTTCTACCGAAGTTATTTCAAACATCTCGTCACCGCATTTCAGTACGTTATCCACGGTTATTTTCAAATTCGGTATTACCCGTAAACGGAATAAATCAGTCGCATCGAAAAAGGCGGCGAGGTTTGCCCACCGCTCCGTTCCGTGCCGACCTTCTCTATATCCGCGAACTTTTGCAAGAGAAACAAACTCTACAGTCGTAAAGCCTTCAGAATCTGTAACGTTTTCCTTTTTTAGAATTTCAATGAATTCTTGCATCTTGCCAAAGCTCATAATTTCCACTCCTTGTTTAGTCGTAAAAGCAAGTTTACGGTATTCCACACCTGTTCACTCGCTTGAACGTTATCCGCAAAAAATCCTCCGGTCGAGCCGTCTCTGCTTTCATAGAAATGGCTCGAAAGCATGATTACAGCTTGTTCCGTTGTCGGGGACATTTCATGGTCGTTGTAGTACCCCTTTTCGAGATGTTGGAACTCTTCCGCATAGGACGTGGCGGAGGTAATATACGTTTGAATCAATGCATCGTCTTCGTTATGCGATACAATCAGATTTGCCTTTACTTTTTCAAGTAGCGTCATCTTCTACCACCTCCGCCGACTTGTTTCATGCACTTCTCTTTGCAAGAGTGACGAACGGCGAAACAGTCGCACTTCCCTGGTAGGGAGTGAGCGGTTTCGTCCAGATAGGTTTGCCGTCTACCCTGTAGATGAAACGGAACACGTTCTCATCGTAAAGGAATCTGACGTGAATAGAACTTGCCGACTTCACACCGCCTTTGTCGATGAGAAGGTACTGACCGATATCCGCAAGAATGATGTCACCGACTTCGCCCGCGGCACTGCACTGTTCGATAGGAACAACGGGTCTGCCGAAGAGCGTGCCGTAGGGTTTCTCGGAAAGACCGCCCGCCGGGATATACACGGGTTTATCGCCGATTTTGAGCGTGTAAAGGTAGGGTTCAAGTTCCTGATTGATGTACCACACAGCATTCGCTCTGGAACGAGACCAAAGTCTGTTCCACATCTTGATGAGGTTCTCCACAGTAATGATATCCGTCTGGCTTGCTTCTTTCGCCACGGTCACGATTGCACCGCTGTTGAGAATACCGAGCGGTTCGCCTTCGCCGCTACCCGAAAGGATGGCATCGTCAATCTTGAAACCGAACTCTTCTGCGAATGCCTGACGAATAACGGCTTCAAGTGCCGCTGCATCCTGCAAGAGTTCATCGGTCGCATAGCAAAGACCCGTGAGTTTCTTGAGCGAAAGTTCCATCTGTCTGAACTTGGGTTTGCTTGCGGTGATCTCGTCCGCTTCGCCTTCCCAGTAGGTCTGCACACCGCCCCAACGAGAGCCGTTCGCGCGGCTGTCTTCGTCAATGGCATTGATTTTCATTCCGTTTGCGTTGGTGCTGATAGGAATCTTCTTGACCTTGCTTGCGAGAATACCCGTTTCATAGGTTCTCTTCAAGAGTTCGGTCACAAAGTCCTGCTGAACAAGGAAACCGCCGTCCGATGGAGTGCTTTCGTTAAGACCGCTTGCCGCTCTCGTGGTGAGTCTTTCGTCCACCTTGCCGCCCGGCGTTGCCGCTCTGTATGCCGCCATGAGCTGCTCGCCGAAAGACGCGAATCTCTTTTCGTTGTCCTTGGCGGGAGTCGGTTTTACTTCGGGTTTCTCGGTCGAACGATCTTCGGGTTCGATAGCAAGAAGTTTCTCCGCTCTGCCGATACTCTCGTCCCACGCGCGGATTTCCTCTTCGTACTTGTCGATGTCCTTCTGTTCATCTTCGGAGAGGAAACGGTCTTCGGCTTCCGCCTTGTTAAGCACCGCCATCGCTTTGAGTCTTGCGTCCTCTCTCTTTGCCTTCATTTCGAGAATTTTCTTCATATTCATCTGTTTTCCTCCGATTAAATGATTTTGAATTTTGCTTGCAGGTTCTTGAGTTTTTCCTGCTGTTTCGCCTTTTTAACTGCGTTTTCGGCATCTTCCGACATCTTTCGCTGTTCCGTCTTATACGCATCGTACTCTTGCATCGCACGAACACCGACATCGGTTGCCGTGTATGCCGGGAACGTTACGGGCGAGACGTCAAACAAACGAACCTTTTTGAGTTCTCGCGTGTCGATTCCGTCTTTGGATGACCATTCATCGTCTTCCACCACGAAACCGATTGACATCTGCGAGATGTCCCCACGGCGGATGCTCGTGGTGATGTCCCTTGCCCAACTCGTATCAGGCGGAGTAATGCGGACACGGAGTCCCACATCGTCTTCTACAAGTTCGAGCGTTCCCGCTCTGTTTCTGCCGAGTACATAGTTTGGATCGTGATTGAACAGTGCACGGATATCGTCCCTGCCGATACTCTCCGCAAATGCGCCCTTTCGCACTTTCTCTTTGAACGGGAAAATGCCGCCCAAGGTTTCAGACCACGAATCGAAAACGGCGGCGTGTCCTTCGATACACGTTCCGCCGTCACTTTCGTTTATTCTTATTTCCTTTAGCGGGAGCATTCGGAGTTCCTTTTTGTTCGTTTTCTTCTCCATCGCTACCTCCTTCGTCTGGATTGTTTTGCTTGTTCTGCTGACCGACCTGTGCCGACATCATCGAGCCGTTGACGAGATAATCGTCACCGCCCTGCTTAGCCGGGACAAGGCTCATATCTTCGAGCCGCCTTATATCGTTTATTGACAACCACCCGTTTTGCCGTCCTATGGAATAGCCTTCCATTCGGGATTTGTAGTCACCACGCAATAGTCCGTCGACATTGAACTTGGCGAAGTACAAAAGCCGTTCTTTCTCGTCAAGGAGTGAACGGCTTATCTCTTGCTCCCACCTTACAAGCCACGGCCGTATGGTGTGTTGAACAAACTCTATGGATTGATGTTCTATGTTGGAAAAGGTTGCCCTTTCAAGATCACCGACAAGGTGCGGCGGAACACGGAAGATACGACATATCTCGTTCACTTGGTACTTTCTCGTTTCCAAGAACTGCGCGTCTTCGGGTGCGATGCCTATGGTGTGGTACTTCATCCCTTCTTCAAGTACCGCCACCTTATGGCTGTTCCGTGTTC
>CAVLAV010000201.1:0-4262 GCA_963660735.1 bacterium | reverse complement strand
GAACCGCCCTGCAGATTAAAGTTTTTAAAATATTCGTCGAGTTCTTCTTTGCCGTTTAAGGTTACGTCCTCGCGGATTGCCATATCGCATTGAATAACGCGCACTTTTACCTTGCCGCTTTTCATCGCGGCGTAATCCACGACCGACGCGAGTTCTTCCAACAAAACTTTTACGGGTTCGCCCTCGGTCGAGGCGGAAGTATCCACCGCAAACACTATCTGTTCGGCGGCAAGACCCTCGCTGCACTCCAGATTTTCTATCAAGGGTACGTTTTTATACAGTTGCAAGCCGTAACAATAAAATATATAGTCGAATTCGTCGTCGCTCGGTTTTACCCGCTCGCTCAGCGCAAAAAACTTTTCAAAAAATCTGCGGTAGTCCTTTCTCGAAGAACTTACGCGCAGTAAAGTCTTTTTCAGCGTTTCGTCGCTCTCGCCCATATCGGCGAGCGTGCCTCGCACTATCTCTACCCAACGGCTTATAGCGTTTTCGTCCGCGCCGTCGCCGTCGTCGTTTTGCGCGCTCGCCGCCGAAGGTTCGTTTTCCTGCGGGGCGTTATCCTGCGCGTCGGAATTTCTGCCGTACCAACCGCCGTGATAGCACACGGTAAACAGTCGTTTAAGTTTATCGGCGTCCTCTTCGGAAAGAGTCTTGCAATAATCGAAAGCCGCCGTTTCGCCCACCGAGCCGAATTTGGCTTTAATCGCGCTATATACGGCGTTTCTTTGCACTTTTCCCGTTCTGTCGTCCACGCTTTGCAACCCGTCTAACACGGACTCCACGGCTATATCGCACGCAAGGTCGTATGCCCAGGCGGGGCGTTTTATTCTGAACGGATGAAAGAACAATACGTGAAAGAGCGCGTGCAGTACCGCCCGCTCGCCGCCGCGAACGCCGTCGGTCGCCACTATGCGACAAAAGTGTTCCGCCCCGACCGTAAGTCGCCTGCCGTCGATTGCGATCGTTCCGCGAGCCGCCACGCCCGGAGCAAGCAGTCCGAGCGGATATACGAGATACCGAAAATCCGCCGTTATGCGATTTTCCGCCTCTTTGAGCGCGGACGACGCCACTTTGAAAATTTCGTCGTTCATCTTTTACCGTTTATACCTTTCCGCGCCGTTTTCGTAGGCGATTTGTTTAAGGCGTTCGTCCGTCTTAAACTGCTCGGGGATAAAGAAGTAGTTTCTTCCGTCCCTGCGGCAGGCTATAAGACATTGATCGTAATCGAAATCTACGCCCGTAGTTCTTGCAAGCAGCGGTTCTTCGCTGTTTTTAACCACGTAATTTTTAAGACACGAAGTTACGAGTTCCTTATCCGCGGCGAAGTTGGTCTTGCCGAGCACGGTCAGAACCGAGCCGTCCACCGCCGCCGCGAGTTTTACCACTTCTTCGTCGGAGGCGTAAGCCTCGGGATTAGCGACGAATTTAGCCACCGCCGTGGAAGAATTGCGCCTTAAATTACGGAGCAATAATTTACGCTCGTCCGATTCGGGCGATTCGTTTTTGCGTATCTCCCTGCCCGCAGAAATAAGCGTGGGGAGAACCCTGAATTTTTTGTTTTTGGACGCGAAGTCGAGTTCGCTTAAAACGGTTTTTTGCGAGGGAATATTCTTCTTTAAAAGCATTATAACCGCGTCGCGATCGTCCGCGTTTACGAATTTATGGAAGAGTTCGGCTTTTTTGCCCGTAACGCCCAAGCCCGATTCTAAAACGTAACCGAGCCTTTCGCCGTCGAGCGCGAGAAGGTCTATGTTCTGCAAGGGGAAATTGAATTTTAAGCCCTTGTCGCAAATGCGTCTGTATACGCCCGCAGGGGTCGCCGCGCTCAACACGCCGCCGCCCACTTTGCCGTCGGTTAAACGAATGGTGGCAAAAAACACGTCGTCGTTATCGAAAGCCTCGTCGGGGATATACGGCAAGACCGTCCTGTCCTGTTTAAGCGCAAGCAATGCAATCTCGGGCAGAGCGCGCACCCGCCTTGAAAAATAGGCTATGCTCTTGGGGTTTCTGCCGACCGCCGCCGCGGCCATTTTTTCGTCGTCGAGAAATTTCTCGTCGAGCATAGATATAGTATCGCCGCCGACCGACGCGACCGCCAACGCTACCTCGCGGCTTTCTCTCGCCTTGCCGAGCGCGTAAGAATAACTCGAACGGAAGTTTTTAACCGCCGCCAACACGACGTCCTCGTCCGCGCGCAGTTCCTCGCATAAAAACCGCAAGTTTCTGCCGTCGCGCGAAACCGCCGCCATTGCCACTTCTTTATCCTTTAAAAGTTCGGGGTCGGTATGCGCCACGAGCGAGGGATATCTCGCTATTACGGCAAGAGTTACGTCTTTGTCTTTTTGTAACTTCTCGTCGGTGGGGTACTCGGCTATAAAATTGTTTACCTGTCTTACGTTGTATTCCATTTTGCTTTGCCTCGCGTTTAAAACGCCTCTTCCTTTATCCTAATATTATACCAAATAAACCGATAACTTTCTACTGTTTTGGCGTAGTTTTTAAAAATTTTTAAAATTTTTCATTAAATCAAATAAATTCGCGCCCCGTAAAGGAAGATTTCTTCGTTTGCGGGGCGCGCCGAACGCGTTATAAATTAAAATTAGTGGTATCGAGAGCCATCACGAGATAGCCGACGTTATGAATAAGCGGTTGCGCTATCATAAGCGGCGCGCGACGGGTAGAATTGCCTTTGTCTTTTTCGTCGGAAACGCTGCCGCTGCCGTTTACGCTTAAAGCGTAGTAACAATAAGCGTAAGCCTTGCCGTATTCGCCCGTAGTCGCGAATTTTACTCCGCATACGTTAAACGCGCCCATAGTAAGTTTGGAGTTCGCGGGTTTGTTTAAAAGTTTTACGGGAGATTTGCCGCTTTCGCCTATAACCGCCGCGTTTGCCGAAACCACCGCTCCCGACAAAGCGTCTATCGTGGAATAGGAGAAAGAGAAGTTAGCCGCGTAATCGAAATTGCGGAATACGGTAAACAGTAAGTCGTTGTCCACGAAGTCCTTTTTATCGTATTTTTTAATTACGGTATCTTTTTCGGCTAAACTTTTATAATAAGTCTTGCTCGTTTCGTCCTCGCCCGGGGTAACGGTTACGGTCGCGTTTTTGCCGTAGTCTATTTTGTAAGTGCAACTCGCTGTAACGAATTGTTTTTCGTCCGTGGGATTAGCACTCGTGGGGAAGGTGTTTTTAATAACCTTGGTAACTTCAATCGGGTGGAATTTGTCGTTCACGCCCTTAAAAGTGGCGGTAATCTCGGTGGTGTCGCCCTCGACGGTAAAGGTCTTGCCGTCGCCGTAAGTGTAAACGCCGTTTACGGTAAGCAGAGAGTGAAATTCGTACCCGCTTTTATCCTCGAGAGTTTTTAAGGTCGTTTCGTAAGTCGAACCGTCGGTTACGCTGAATTTAAGCGTTTCCGTTCCGCTCGCCAAAGACGGCAAAAGCGTATCGTAAGCGTTCAACTCGTCTTTACCCGAAAAAGAATAGACTTTGTAAGTAAGTTTTTCGTCCACCGTGCCTATATCCCTTACCGACGCGTCGCCCTGTAAAAAATAGGTGGCGGCAAAGGTGTTGGCGTTGCCCGAACAAGCCGTAAGCGTTAAAATCGCCGCCGCGCACCCCGCGACCACGGCAATAAATTTTTTCATATATACAACTCCGTTAAGCAGTATTTTTATATATTTTACCACATTTACTTAAAAAAGTAAAAACAAAAATAAATATTTTATCAAATTTCACGAGATACTTATTTATCTTTTCGGCAAAATGTGGTACAATGTAGTAAAGTAATGATAAAGTTTCCCACCCCGTACACTTACGTCATATTGAGCGCAGCGAAATATCCCACCGAACTATCGTATTGATTATACTGTCATTGCGAGGGAGCGTAGCGACCGCGGCAATCTCCCGGGAGGGTGGGTTTCCGTAAAATACGCGCTTTCCCGTTTATTCGATGGGATCGCCGCGCTTGCGCTCGCGATGACACGTTTTTTAATATGCCCGACAACAAGGAGAAAAATGGCTGTTTACAAATGTAAAACTTGGTTCGACTGCATAAACGCGGTCGCCGAAACAATTAAAAATCGCGGCGAAAACCTCGACAACCCCACCCTCGTCATATGCGAGGACAAACTGACTTTGGCTGTGGAAACGCAAATCTGCGAACTTTCGGGCGGCAGTTTTTCTACGGAAGTATGTTCGCTCGGGCGATACGCCAAAAAGCGGTTGCCGCATATAAACGCGCTCTCCAAAGAGGGTGCGG
>CAVLAV010000200.1:0-4281 GCA_963660735.1 bacterium | reverse complement strand
GCCTTTGCGTTTCCGCCGAAAACCGAAACGCACAAACTGAGCGTCAATAAGCATACGACCGCTATTCTTAAAACAATCTTTTTCATTTGTCCTCTTTAAAACAGCCCTTCTAATTTCGACATTATGTCGTCTTCGTTCAGATCGGGATGCTCGTCTCTGATTTTTTTCAACCGCTCGAATATACGCCTGTTCTTCTCTGCGTCGGAAAATTCCGCGTCGGTCTCGACTTTCTGTCTGTCTGCCGTAACGCCGCCTCCGCTCGTATCGCTATCCGTATCGTCTTTATGCTGCATAAGCGTTGAGTTCATGCTTAAAGCGGAATCTTCCTCATCTCCGTCAAGAATTGCGGAATTCCTTTTTTCGATATCGTAATATACGGCGTTTTCGTCAAAATACCTCTCGTTTAAAAAATCGGTATTCATTGTTCCCGTTTTATAAAGCGGAACTTTAAAACTCGGCGTAAAATAAGTTTTGAACGGATAATTTCCGAATGTTACTATAACTGAATGACCTATATCCGAGCCGTGATTCAGCCTCTGCAATTCGGACGGATAAATAAGCGGTCTCACCTGCGTCTGGGTTGAAACGTTCACCGCCTTGTCCAGATCGGTACCGCTTGTAGACCTGGTGACTACCGTTACGTTGCCGCATAGCTCCGAAAACTCTTTGCACGTTCCCATATCGTTGGAACCGATGAACATTTTTATACCGCAGTTGCCCTTGATGATATCCGCCACCTTGTCGCCGTAAACGTTGTTGAGCTGCGAATATGACTGCACTATCATGTTAAACCAGATTTTACGGCTTCTGCCGACTGTAATCATCTTGTCGAAGTTTTCAATCTTCGGCATATTGCCGAATTCATCGAGAATATAATAGACGTTTCTCGGCAAAGACAAATCGGCGTTGGACGACGCCACTTTTATAAGCTGCTTATATAAATTAAGAATGAAAATACCCGCAAGGTTATGCCTTGTCGTCTTTTCATCGGGAATTTTTAAAAACAGTGCCGTGGGTTTAGACGCAAGATCATCGGGGACGAAATCCGACGAAGAAGTCAAGCCGCAGATGCCTGCGTCGTTAAATAAAGTAAGTTTTTCGTAAACGACCGACATATACGACGCCCTGGTTGTTTCGGCGGCGTCGCAGACTTGTTTTGACAAAGAAAACGCTTTCGATAAAGGATCTCTGCCCGAAAAATATCTCCTTAACTGCAGATAATCTTCGGTGGAATTCTGCAGAATTTTTGTAAGATTGAAGAAATTGTATTTATCTTTGGTCATGCCGAGTTTCTCATCCTCGCTGTCCTCGAGCATGGCGAGAAGAGTGGCTAAAACTATGCTTCGCGCACCTTTTTCCCACATTGGGTCTCTTTCGTTTTCGATAGGAACAAGAACGGATGCAAGGTCGTTAAGATCTTCGTAAACCTCATCATACGTTTTTCTTTTGTAAACCTTAATCGCGTTGACAAGCTCCGTGTATTCCGAGTAAGCCCGACCTTCGAATTCATACCAGCAATCTTTACCTTCGAAAGATTCTTTTTTGCTTCCGAGCGGCATGTCTTCAGGAAGCGCGTCTCTCCTTATATAAGCGTTTTTATGCGCAGACGCAAACTTCTGATAATTATCCCATATCGCGTCTAAAGGATTCCAGCGGTAGGACGAATATGTATCTCTCAGATCAATAACTTTAACGTCGTATCCCCTTTCGGAAAGATACGCCGAATGCAACGAAAACAACTCGCCCTTCGGGTCGGTCATAACCATGGACGAACCCGCGTTAGTCGAGGCAAGAATCTGAATCATAGGGCTGACGAAAGTTGTCGTTTTACCTGAACCCGTAGCACCGATTATAATCGAATGACAGGGAGAATTGAATAAAACGGTCGCGTCGTTACCTTTTTTGTTCAATTGCGCCATTACGGGTACGCCGTCTTTTTTCGCCTCGCCGAGCTTTGTGTAAGCAAAACTTTTGAAATTCTTCTTTTTTTCTTCGGAATTCATCCATCTGGAATTTTCAAGGTTCGCCTCGATGGCCTTTATCTTGCCTTTGCCGATAAGCCCCGTCGTTCTTGCAAAACGCAAAAGCTCACGATCGAAAATTCCGCAATAAAATGCAACAAATCCTATAAAAAATCCGAGACTTAACCAGTAAAAAAGAAAATCAAAGTCCATTACCGATTTAAGGCTTTCCACCCACGCGATCCTGTCGATTTTCCAGTCGCTTCCGATAAATGCGTACACGATGAACGCGAGAGATGAAGCCGAAATGATCGAAACCGATAAAAAGAACAACCATTCCTGAGCTTTTCCCGTACAGAATTTGTTTGAAAACAGCACGTTTGAAAACAACATCAGATATACGAACAAAAAAGTTTCGTATTTTATATATTCAAACAAGCCGAACGATGTACGCAGCAAAAACAATACGACGGCATTCGAAATTATTAAATTTATTAAGATTATCAAGCCGATCGCGCCTAATTTTTTCTTCATATTCGTTTACCTTTATACGATTTTAAACGTCAACGTTTTCGGCGGCAAATAGTTATAATTAGGATTATCCTGCCCCGTAAACTTAATGAGAACGCGGTATTCCCCGACGTCTTTTACGCCCGTAACGGGGTTGCCGCTTGCGTCTTTTATGCAATTATAATTACCGTCTTCGTCGCAAACGGGTATATCGTCGATATTAAAATAATACAGCTCGATGCCGAGCGCTTTTCCGTTTACGTCTTTCGGAATATTCTCCACTTTAACGCTTATCGTTCTGCCCGTATACGTATAGTCTTCAACCTTCACGTCGGAAACGTCATAATCTATCTTGTTTATCGTTAAAACAGCCGTAAGCTCGGGGATTTCGTAATTACCGTTTTCGTACATAAGAAACAATGTATATATGTATGTACCGTAATCGGTTACCTCTTTCGCGTAATCGCTGTATTCATCGTCTTCGTTTACATAAACGGGTTTTCCGTTCTTTTCATAAAGCCCGCCGTAAACCGACACGCCCTTCGGCAAGCCGTCGGATCCGTCCGCCATATGATAGCCTACCGAATGAGGTTTTCCGTCATAATCGATTTCCGCGTCGTCCAGTATTATACCGCTCGTATCGTATACCGCGGGCGAAATTTCCAGTTTTGCGGTTGCAGACTGAATGTCTTCATAATTCGGATCCAAAGAATGGAATTCGGCGGTGTAAACATACGTACCCGCGTTCACAAAGGCAACGCCTTCCACAGGCTCGCTGTCCAGATATCCTTGTTTTTCAACGCTGTACGTAACATATACGCCCGACGGAACGTTCTCGGCTTTTAACGAATGCTCTTTGCCGTCGTAAGTTACGGCAGAATCTTTGAACGCAAGATCCTTAGCGTCATATTTTTTCTTGTTGATTACCATTGTCGCGGTTTTTTCGGGTATCGGTAAATAATTATTGTTATTCGAAACGAACCGCGCCGTTACCGAATAAGTGCCTGCGTCAACTTTTTTATTATTGTTGTCAGGATATATTACGCTGACGCCGTCCGGCAGTTTACCCGAAATTACGGCGGTATGCTCTTTGCCGTCGTAATCGAATTCGCAATCCGCCAATTTTATCTCGGACATGTCGTATTCGGCTTTTTCGATTGTAACCTTAGCCGTCAATTCCTGCGATACGTAATTTCTTCTCGACACTATCGCGGTGACGGTATACGTCCCGGCATTTACAAAACTGTTGCCGTTGCGATAATAAATTTCCGTTCCCTCGGGGTAATTCTTAAACACTTCCGCCGTGACGTATTGTCCGTTATAAACCGCGTTTACGTCGTCGAATCTCAGATCCGTAAACTCGTAAAGACAGACGTTTAAAGCGAACGTACATGTGCAATCCAGGTAATTTACCGTCAGGGCTTGCTCTCCTGCGGCAAAAAATTTGAGATTGTCATCGACGGAAAGCATGCTTTTATCAAGCGGCACCGTTTTAATGTTACCCGATTCATACGTTACCGCAACCGAATAATCCTCATAGTCGAAATCGCCGACCAGAATTTCGGATTTACCGTTGACGGAAATCGACGCGACTTTATCGTTAGAACACGAAATCATTACCAACGGGCAAAACAAGCACGTCAAAGCCAACAATATCATGTTTTTTATAAAATTACTTTTTCGTTTCATATATCCGTTCGGCATCTCCAAATACAAATTATAGCACATTTTGAGCATACAACTCATTTTCTTGCATCCTACAAATATAGTATATCATAATCGACGAATCATGGCAAACAAAATCATACTG
>CAVLAV010000199.1:0-4303 GCA_963660735.1 bacterium | reverse complement strand
GGATGCCCGAGAGTATAGGTACGGGCAGAATGGGCAATTTCCTTGAAAACGTAATCGACTGGGGACTTTCGAGAGAGCGTTACTGGGGAACTCCGCTCCCGATATGGGTGTGCGAGGACTGCGGCGAAGTGCGCGTTATGGGCAGTAAAGCCGAACTCAAAGAGGCTTGCGGCATAGAGGGCGATATAGAACTCCACCGCCCGTATATAGACAAACCTACCTGCAAATGCGGCAAGTGCGGCGGCGTTATGAAACGCGTAAAAGAGGTTATCGACTGTTGGTTCGACTCGGGGTCGATGCCGTTCGCGCAGTATCACTATCCGTTTGAAAACAAGGAACTTTTTGAAAAGCATTTCCCCGCGGACTTTATTTCGGAGGCGGTGGATCAGACGCGCGGTTGGTTCTATACCTTGCTCACCATTTCCACGCTGCTGTTTGATAAAGCGTCGTTTAAAAACTGCATAGTTTTAGGACACGTAAACGACAAAAACGGCTTGAAAATGAGTAAGCACATAGGCAACGTGGTAGACCCGTGGACGGTGCTCGACAAGCAGGGCGCGGACGCCGTAAGGTGGTATTTCTACACGGGCAGCGCGCCGTATCTTCCTACGAGGTTTTACGACGAGGCCGTATCCGAGGCACAACGCAAATTTATGGGTACGCTGTGGAATACTTACGCGTTTTTCGTGCTATACGCCGACATAGATAAGTATAATCCTGCCGAATATGACCTTAAAAAGTGCAAACTCACGCTTATGGATAAGTGGGTTTTGTCCAAACTCAACACGCTTATAAAGACCGTTGACGACGGACTTAAAGATTATAAGATTTTTGAAACCGCAAGGACTATTCAGGACTTTACCGACGAACTTTCCAACTGGTACGTTCGTCGCGGCAGAGAGAGGTACTGGGGCAAGGATATGACCGAGGACAAGGCGGCGGCTTACACCACGCTTTACACCGTACTCGTTACGCTTGCCAAGGTGTGCGCGCCTTACGTTCCGTTTATGACGGAGAGTATGTATCGCAATCTCGTAACGCCGTTTTATAAAGACGCGCCCATTTCGGTACATCTTTGCGACTTCCCTGTGGCGGACGAAAGCCTTATAGACCCCGAACTCGAAAAGGGTATGGAGGACGTACTCGAAATAGTCGTGCTCGGCAGGGCGGCAAGAAACGGTAGTAACGTTAAAAACCGTCAACCGCTTAAAAAACTTTATATCGCGACGGACAGAAAAGTCAACCTCACCGAGGAACTTTACGGTATCGCGCGCGACGAACTCAACGTTAAGCAGTTCGAGGTATTGCACGACGCCTCGGCGTTCGTAACCTATAAACTCAAACCGCAACTTAAAACGCTCGGACCTAAATACGGCAAGGCGCTCGGCGCGATAAGAGAATTTTTGAATACCTGCGACGCGACGAAAGTCGTAGCCACGGTAAAGGCGGGCAAGACTTACACCGTAGAACTCGGCGGCGTAACCGTTGACTTTACTTTGGAAGACCTGCTTATTTCGAGCGAACCCGCCGAAGGGTACGTTTCGGAAAGCGGCAACGGACTTACCGTGGTGTTGGACGTGCATTTAACCGACGAACTTATACTCGAAGGCGCACTTCGCGAAATAGTTTCGCGCGTACAGAATATGCGTAAGGAGGCGGGCTTTGAAGTTACCGACAGAATTGCGCTCGGCTACGCGGCGGAAGGCGTTTGCGGTCGCGCGTTTAATGAACTGAAAGACGAAATAGCCGCCGACGTATTAGCCGAAACCGTTACCGCCGATTTAGACGGCTATCAGAAAGAATTCGACATAAACGGCGATAAAGTAACGCTGTCCGTCAAAAAGGTATAACGCAACGCATTGTCATCGCGTGAGCGCGGCGACCGCGGCAATCCATTTTCTCGTTGTCATTGCGAGGCACGAAGTGCCGCGGCAATCCCCTTGAGTAACCGACTATGCAATAGTTCAGGGGGATCGCCACGCTAATTGCTATTCGGCACTTAACGCTTGCGCGTTAAAACTACGTTTTCCGCATTTTTTATCAAAAATACAAGTGCCTTATGAATATCGTCGTTCGCAAATCCTTGCAAGCAAGTTTGCTCTCTTGATATTGACGCGATGACACGGAAATTTAACCGCGTTACGGTTTTTGTAAGGTTTTGGCATAGGTATAAAGACAGCGGGAAAGACGAATATCCCTTTTAATTTATGAAAGTTGCAGATAAATGGAAAGATTACACCGTAATAGCCACGGGCGACGGTTATAAACTCGAAAAGTGGAAGGACGTTATTTTATTGCGTCCCGATCCGCAGGTTATTTGGAAAAGCCGCACGGATATGAATAACTATCCCGGGCTTAACGCCCGATACGTTCGCAGCGAAAGCGGCGGCGGAGCGTGGCAAAACCTTAAAAAATTCCCCGACGAATGGGTTATAAGTTACGACGATTTAAAGTTCAAGGTAAAACCTATGGGCTTTAAGCATACGGGACTTTTCCCCGAGCAAGCCGTAAACTGGGATATAATGCGCGGACTTATAACGCGCGCTAATCGCCCTATAAGCGTGCTTAATTTGTTTGCGTATACGGGCGGAGCGACCGTTGCGTGCCTTGCGGCGGGCGCAAGCGTCTGCCACGTGGACGCGAGCAAAGGTATGGTAGAGCGCGCGGGCGAAAACGTAAGACTTTCGGGTCTGAAAGATAAACCCGTAAGGTTTATAGTGGACGACTGCGTAAAGTTCGTAAAGCGCGAAATAAAACGCGGCAGAAAGTACGACGCCATAATAATGGACCCGCCGAGTTACGGCAGAGGTCCTAACGGCGAAATATGGAAGATAGAAACCGAAATTTATCCGTTCGTGGAACTTTGCACCGAGGTACTTTCGGATAATCCGTTGTTCGTGCTTATCAACTCTTACACTACGGGTTTGCAACCCACGGTTCTCGAAAATATTTTAACGCTTACCGTTAAGGAAAAAGTAGGAAAAGGCAGAATAGAGGCTTACGAAGTCGGCGTTAAAACCGAGGAAGGAATAAACTTGCCCTGCGGCGCGGGAGGAATGTATATAAATGAATGATAAACAATTTACCAAAGAAGATTTAGTCGTTTTAAAGGAAGATAATCATATTATAGTGGTATTAAAACCGCAAAACGTGCCTTCCTGCGAGGATGAGAGCAAGGACGCGGATATGCTCACGGTTATTAAAGAGCATATCAAGGAACGCGAAAATAAAGAGGGCAACGTGTTCGTAGGATTAGTGCATAGGCTCGACCGTCCCACGGGCGGCGTTATGGTCTTTGCAAAGAGCAGTAAGGCGGCGGCAAGACTTTCCGAACAAATGAAGACGGGCGACTTTGAAAAGAGATATTCGGCGGTACTCGTCGGCTCGCCCAAGGAGAAAAAGGCTACGCTTACCAACTACTTAAAGAAAAACCCCGTAAACAATATGGTATACGTTTGCGGACAGACGGTAGACGGGGCGAAATTTGCCGAACTCGAATACGTTGTAAAGGAAGAGAAAAACGGACTTTCCTTTGCCGAAGTCAAGTTGCATACGGGCAGAAGTCATCAGATACGCGTGCAAATGGCTAATATAGGTTGTCCGCTTTACGGCGATATGCGTTACGGCGGCGAAAAGGCTAAAAAGGGCAAACTCGCGCTTTGGGCAACCACGCTCGCGTTCACTCACCCCGTTACCAAGGAAAGGCTTAAATTTAAAATTCAACCCCCCGCGGACGAAATTCCGTGGAAGTATTTCGACACTGCTTCCGCAGTAGAGGTCTACGACGAATTATAAAAACCGCAAAAATTTCTGCGGGCGAAAGATTTTTATTTTAATCTTTCGCCCGCAGTTTTTATTGCGGTTATTAAACTTGTGTCAGAGCCTTAAATTTTATTGTCATTGCGAAGAAACAATGCGACTGCGGCAATCGCCTTTCTTGTTGTCATTGCGAGGCACGAAGTGCCGCGGCAATCCCCTCGAAGAACTGACGGGCGCATACTCTCCTCACTTTGGTCGTGGGATATTTCGCTGACGCTCAATATGACGAACATTTTTTTATTTGTCATTGCGAGGGAGCGAAGCGACCGCGGCAATCCGTTGGAGTAAAGTACGGTAGTATATGCCGCGTACTTTTTCAGGGGGATCGCCACGCTAACTGCTATTCGGCACTCAACGCTAACGCGTTAAAACTGTCGTTTTCCGCATTTTTTATCAAAAATGCAAGTGCCTTATGAATACCGTCGCTCGCAAACCCTTGCAAGCAAGTTTGTTCACTCGGCATTGACGCGATGACACGGAAATT
>CAVLAV010000198.1:0-4316 GCA_963660735.1 bacterium | reverse complement strand
TAAGTTCGCGGTGATTGCGTTTAAGTTCCTGCTCTATATCGTAGGCGTTGTTTTCGTATATGTCGAGAATTATAAGTTGTTTGGGGTGGTGGGTTGCTATCTGACGGCAAAGTTCGCTACCGATAGAACCGCCGCCGCCCGTAACCAAAACGACTTTGTTCTCTATATAACCTATAATTTCGTTTACGTCTACTTTTACTTGTTCTCTGCCCAAAAGGTCCTGAATATCCACGTCGCGCATATTCGATACCGAAACTTCGCCTTCCACGAGTTGGTAAGTGCCGGGCAGTATTTTAACGGGACGACCCGCCTCACGGCAACGACTTATTATTTTGTTAAGTCGCTTTTTGTCGCAGGTGGGCATCGTTACGAAAATCTCTTCCACGTTGTATCTTTGCGCGTACTTGCGTATTTCGTAAGTAGAACCCACTACTTTAACGCCGCAAACGCTTTTGCCTATTTTTTCCACGCTGTCGTCAATTAGGCAAACGGGATTGTAGGATATTTTGTTGGAGTGGTGCATTTCGTTTATAAGCGACGCGCCCGCCGAACCCGCGCCTACGAGCATTACGCGCTTTTTAGGCGTGGTAAGATTTTTTGCAAAATATTTGCTTACGGAAATTATTCTGCCGAAAAACCTTATAAAACCCGTAAGGAAAAAGGTGATTATTGCAAAAGTCGTTATCGTGCCCATATTTATGGGTTTGTTAAGCGACGGGTCTATAAACTTTCTTATCCAAAGGTATAAAACGTTCAAAAACGCCACGCACAAAAGACCGAACGCAAGTTTTAACGCTTCGATAATGCTTACGTTGGCTAAAATGAGCGAGTACATACCGAAAATGGCAAAGAAAACTATTACGGCTATGACGTTGCCCGTTATCAAAATAATGAGTTCAAACGAAATTTTCATTTCGTCGGGAGGTACGGAGATATAGTAAGCAATCGCCGCCGCGGCTATAACCGAGAGGGCGTCCAACACTACGAGTAAAATAAATTTTAAAACGTCGGTTTGTCTGTTTCTCATAAAATCTCGAAAATTTCTTTCTTTAGTGTACTTACTCTATTCTAGCACCTTTCAAGTTTTATGTCAACGATAATACTAAACTAACGCGCATAATTATATAATAATATCGTATGGGTATAAGAATTATTGCCGCCGCGGTACTGCTTTCGGGCGGGGTAGCCGCCGTATTGTACGGTTTAAGGCTGCTCGGCGACGGACTTGAAAAGTTGTTGTCCGTCGGAGCGGATAAGTTTATAAGGCGTGCTGCGGGCAACCCTTTAAGCGCGTATTTTTCGGGACTCGTAATTGCGGGCGTTACGCAAAGCAGTACGGCTACGAGTATGTCCGCCGTAAGTATGGTTTCGGCGGGAACTTGCACGCTTTTATCGGCGGCGGCTATCATAATGGGCGCAAACGTAGGCACTACCGTTACGGCGCAGATTTTCGCGCTTACGGGCGGCGGAATAGGTCGGGCGGTAACGGGCGCGGCGTTTTTGGCGATAGGAGCGATTGCGTCTTTCGGCAAGGGCGAAAAGTCGAAATTTTCGGGCGACGCGGCGTTCGGACTCGGACTTATCCTTTGCGGACTCGACTCTGTCGGCGGCAATATTTCTCCGCTCGTTTCTCTGCCCGCAGTAAAGTCTTTGCTCGGGTGCGACAACGCCGTTTTATGCTTTCTGCTCGGCGTATTGTCTACGGCGATATTGCAAAGTTCTTCGGCGGTTACGGGCGTACTCGTCTTACTTTGTGAAAGGGGAGAAACAACCTTCTATAACGCGATTTTCATTATTTTGGGGTCTAATATCGGCAGTTGTTTTTCGGTTATGTTTTCATCGGGGAAAAAGTGCGCGGCGGCGCGTTGCGCCGCCGCGTTCAACCTCGTTTTCAACGCGCTCGGCGCGTTTGTCGTTATGCCGTTTTGTATGATTTTTAAAGAGGGTTTTGTAAGACTTTTTCTTCACGGATCAATCGGCGCGGGGCGGGCGGCGGCTAACTTTCATACGGCGTTCAATATAGTTTCGTCGGTCGCGTTTATTCCCGTTTTAAAACCCGTAACCGAACTTATAGAAAAGGTCGTAAACCGTAAAAAACACGAAAAGCATAAAATTTCTGCTAAATTCGCGCGTTATCGTTGACATTTTTTTGCCGAAAGTATACAATATAATCGTAAAAATTATAAGGAGCAGTTCGGAATGAACAAAAAAACAATCAAAGACGTTGACGTTAAAGGCAAAAGATGCCTCGTAAGGTGCGATTTTAACGTGCCTATGAAAGACGGCGTTATCACCGACGAAAACAGAATCAACGGCGCTTTGCCTACCATTAAGTATTTAATGGAACACGGCGCAAAAGTTATACTTTGCTCGCACCTCGGCAAACCGCATAACATTTTTACCGAGGGCTTCGGTCTTAATAAAAAGGAAAAGAAAGCGGTTGAGGCTCTTCCCGAGAACGAACGCGCCGCGGCTAAAGCGGAATATATCGAAAAAGCCAAGAAAGGCGATTTAAAGAAATTTACTCTCGCGCCCGTCGCTAAAAGACTTAACGAACTTTTGGGCGGCAAGGTTGCTTTCGCTACCGATATAGTCGGCGACGACGCAAAGGCGAAAGTTGCCGCGCTTAAAGAGGGCGAATGCGTATTGCTCGAGAACCTTCGTTTCGACGCAGGCGAAGAGGGCAGGGACGAAAACTTCTGCCGTAAACTTGCCGATTTTTGCGATATTTACGTAAACGACGCCTTCGGTACGGCTCACCGTTCGCACGCGTCCACTGCGGCTATCGTGGAATACGGTTTCGTTAAAACCGCCGTTTGCGGCTTCCTTATCGAAAAAGAACTTTCGGTTATGGCAGACGCGCTCGAACACCCCGTTCGTCCGTTCGTCGCTATTCTCGGCGGCGCAAAGGTCGCAGACAAACTCAACGTTATTTCCAACCTTTTGGAAAAATGCGACACGCTTATAATCGGCGGCGGTATGGCTTATACCTTCCTTAAAGCGCAAGGCTACGAAGTAGGTCTTTCGCTCGTGGACGACAGCAAGATAGATTACTGCAAAGAAATGATCGCCAAGGCAAAAGCCGAGGGTAAGAAACTTTTGTTGCCCGTAGACGGCGTGCTTATAGGCAACTTCCCCGATCCTATCGACGCTCCTATCGAAACCGAGGTGAGAAAGGTAGGCGAATTCGAGAAGGATAAGGAGTCCGCGGATATCGGACCTGAAACGAGAAAACTTTACGCCGACGCTTTAAAGGGCGCAAAGACCATCATCTGGAACGGACCTATGGGCGTATTTGAAAATCCCACCTTGGCGGCGGGAACTATCGCTATCGCAAAGGCTATGGCGGAATGCGAAGGCGCAACTACGATAATCGGCGGCGGCGACTCGGCTGCGGCTGTAGCGCAACTCGGCTTTGCCGATAAAATGACCCACATTTCTACCGGCGGCGGCGCGTCGCTCGAATTGTTCGAGGGTAAGAAATTGCCGGGTATAGAATGCCTCAACGATAAAGACTGAAAAGGAGGTATTTACTTTATGAGAAAAGCGATAATCGCGGGCAACTGGAAAATGAACAAAACTATGGCGGAAACCAAGGCGATGATAACCGAACTTGCTCCGCTCGTAAAAGACGCTACTTGCGACGTAGTGCTTTGCGTACCTTTCACCGATTTGCAAACGGCTAAAAAAGCCGCGAAGGGTACTAATATAAAGATAGGCGCGGAAAACGTTCACTGGGCGGAAAAAGGCGCGTTTACGGGCGAAGTTTCGGCGGATATGCTTAAAGAACTCAAAGTGGAATACGTTATTATCGGACACAGCGAAAGAAGACAATATTTCGGCGAAACCGACGAAACCGTAAACAAGAGAGTTCAGGCGGCGTTGAACGCAAAACTTAAACCTATCGTTTGCGTAGGCGAAAGCGAGGAAGAAAGAGAAAACGGTTTGACCGAGAAAGTTCTCGAAAGGCAGTTGGTCGAGGGGTTAAAGGGCTTTAAGTCCAAGGATTTCGATAAAATCGTAATCGCTTACGAACCCGTTTGGGCAATCGGCACGGGCAAGACGGCTACCGCTACCGACGCCAACAACACCATAGGCTATATAAGACATCTACTTGCCAAAAAGTTCCACAGAAGTATCGCCGACAAGACGAGAATTCAATACGGCGGTTCTATGAACGTTAAAAACTGCAAGCAACTTATGGCTGAAGAAGAGATTGACGGCGGACTTATCGGCGGCGCGTCTTTAAAAGCCGAGGACTTCGCGTTCATCGTAAATTACGATAAGTAAAAAAATTTATAAAACGCAAAAAAAGC
>CAVLAV010000197.1:948-4323 GCA_963660735.1 bacterium | reverse complement strand
GGTTAATACTTGCGAAACCGACGAACAGAAACTTACCGAAATGATGGTCGGTAAAAAAGTGGAATTGAATATAGACAGAAGCGACCCCGTGGACGTCACGGAGCGGCTTATGGTTAAAAATATAAATTGCAAGAACCGCGACGGAATTAAGATTCTCGACGACGTGTCTTTTACAGCTAATTCAGGTGAAATTCTCGGCGTCGCGGGTATAGCGGGCAGCGGGCAAAAAGAATTGCTGGAAGCGATCGCAGGTTTGCAGAAACTCGACGGCGGTGAAATTCTTTACAACGATCCCACTTCGGGCGAAACCGTTAATCTCAGAGATAAAACGCCCATGCAAATCCGCGATCTCGGCGTTCGTCTTTCGTTCGTTCCCGAAGACAGACTCGGAATGGGTCTTGTAGGGAATATGGATATAGTCGATAATATGATGCTCCGCAGTTACGGAAAGGGGAAGTCGATCTTCCTCGACAGAAAACAGCCGAGTAATCTTGCCGACAGTATAATAAGCGAACTCGAAGTCGTAACTCCGAACTCGCATACTCCTGTTCGCAGGCTTTCGGGTGGTAACGTACAGAAAGTTTTGGTTGGCAGAGAAATCGCCGCCGCGCCTAAAGTGCTTATGGTTGCGTATCCCGTAAGAGGTTTGGACATAAATTCGTCTTACACTATATACAACCTTTTAAATAAGCAAAAGGAAAACGGCGTCGCGATAATATTCGTCGGCGAAGATATAGACGTTTTACTTGCTCTTTGCGATAAAATTATGGTTGTTTGCGGCGGAAACGTGTCGGGCGTGGTAGACGCAAGAACCGCTACCAAAGAAGAAATCGGAATAATGATGACCAGAAAAAACGGGCAGAAGGAGAGTAATAATGGCTGATAAAACTGCAAAATTAGGAAGAGAACCGCTGTTTCACATTACGAAACGCAGTGAGTTTCCTGCGTGGAAATCGTTGTTGGTTTACCTTGCCGCTATATTACTCGGGGGCGTTATTTGCGGTATAATTTTCGCTTTGGCGTTCGGAGTTAATCCGTTCAGCGTTTACGCGGGGTTATTCAAAGGAGCGTTCGGAACTAAACGTAAGTTCTGGATATTCCTGCGCGATACGATGCTTTTACTCGGCGTCGGTCTTGCGCTTATACCTGCGTTCAAAATGAAATTCTGGAACCTCGGCGGAAACGGGCAGATAACTATGGGCGCGCTTGCCGCAGTCGCGTGTATGTTTTATTTTGGCGGTAAGATGCCCGACGCGGTCGTTTGGCTTTTAATGTTTGTATCCAGCGTTTTAGTCGCCGCGTTGTGGGCGGTAATTCCCGCGATATTCAAGGCGTTCTTCAATACGAACGAATCGCTCTTTACACTTATGATGAACTATATTGCGTTTGCTCTCGTAAACCTCGCGGTGAGCAAATGGAATCCCAGCGGATCGCAGAGTCTTGGCGAAATTACTAAGGCGAATTTCCCCGTGATAGGCAAAGATTATATGTATCTGCTTATAGATATAGTAATCGCTGTCATAACCTGCCTTATGTTTATCTATCTCAAATATAGTAAACACGGTTACGAATTGTCCGTTGTAGGAGAAAGTCAGAATACCGCCAGATATATCGGAATTAACGTAAAAAAAGTCATCATCAGAACTATGGTTTTATCCGGTGCGTTATGCGGTATCGTAGGGCTTTTGATCGCGGGTGGTTGGCATCATACTATCTCTACGGATACAGCCGATAACATGGGCTTTACGGCGATAATGGTTGCGTGGCTCGCTTCGTTCGATCCGATCATCATGATTGCGACTTCCGCGTTTGTAGTGTTCCTCGATAACGGCATGTCGGGCGTTTTGTCTACTTTCAGCATAACGAGTAACGCTGTTCCCGATCTGGTTATAGGCATAATGTATTTTTGCGTTATAGGTTGTTCGTTTTTCATCAGATACAAGGTTAATTTTCGTAAGAAAGTCAAGGCTGAAGCAAAGGAGAGCAAATAATATGGCTACGTTTATTGTCGGAGCAGTATCTATCGGCGTTGTATTTTTGTTTGGTTGCGTCGGTGAAATAATCACCGAAAAAGCGGGACACCTTAACCTCGGTATACCTGGGATTATGTGTATCGGGACTGCAGGCGGTGCGCTGGGAATATCTCTTTATATGGGGATGTTGTCTTCGCCCGATAACGCCAACTGGTCTTTGTTGGTATTGTTTGCTATATTGTTCAGCGTGCTGTTTTCGGCGTTGGCGGGTGGCATTTATGCGTTTTTAACCGTAAGTTTACAGTCGAACCAAAATATTACGGGTTTGGCGTTGACGACTTTTGGCGCAGGTTTTGCTAACTATTTTATGAACGCTATAGATAAAACGTATTTTGCTAGAGCGAGCAGAGTAATAAGCAAGGGTATCGTCGATTATACCGCCGCGCCCGCGCTGAGAGTATTTTTCTCATACGGAATACTGGTTTATCTCGCTATAGCGATAGCGCTGGTTACCGCTTTCGTTTTAAGAAAGACGAGGGTCGGATTGAATTTGCGTGCAGTGGGCGAAAATCCCGCGACGGCAGATGCGGCGGGTATCAATGTAAAAGCGTATAAGTACGTTGCTATTTTAGTGGGAAGCGCAATCGCGGGCCTAGGTGGGTTGTTTTATGTTTTTGATTACGTCGGAGGCAGTTGGGAAAATTCCGCTACGATACAGTCGCTCGGTTGGCTTGCAATCGCACTCGTAATATTTACTTTGTGGCGTCCAGATTTGTCTATAGTAGGTTCTTTCGTATTCGGTGCGTTGTACCTTGAAGCAACGAAATTGAGAATGATATTCTATTTATTGGATGCTATTCCTTACTTCGTCACTATTTTAGTTCTTATTTTAACAAGCGTTTTCGATAGTAAAAACGCTCAACCTCCGGCATCTTTGGGACTTAATTATTTTAGAGAAGAACGGTAAATTTTATGCGCCGCCGCAACGATAGTTGCGGCGGCGTAAAAAAAATGCAAAATTTAATTGTGAAAATTAAGCCGTCAACGCTTAAATGCGTTGACAAACTCGAAATATAAAATTATAATATTGTTATAGTTTGTTTATTCGGTGAAAAGGTAAAACGATGTACGAAATTAAAAAATACGAAAGATTGACCGAAAATATTTTTTTAATGGATATTTATGCTCCGCGCGTAGCCGAAAGGTGTCTTGCGGGGCAGTTCGTTATAGTAAGAGTCGATAAAGACGGCGAGAGAATACCGCTTACTATATGCGATTTTGACCGCAACGCAAAAACGGTAACGATAGTGGTGCAAGAGATAGGCGCGACTACCTTTAAAATGGGCAAACTTCGCGCAGGCGATTTTTTGCACGATTTCGTAGGTCCGCTCGGCAATCCGTC
>CAVLAV010000197.1:0-938 GCA_963660735.1 bacterium | reverse complement strand
AAAACCAATAGAAGAACTTAAAAATATGCGGGTCGTGTTTATTGCGGGCGGGGTGGGTACTGCGCCGATTTATCCGCAAGTTAAGTATCTGCACTCTAAAGGAGTAAAATGCGACGTTATCGTCGGCGCGAGAAATAAAGACTTGCTTATTTTGATTGACGAATTGCGCGCGGTTGCGAACGCCGTTTTCGTTATGACCGACGACGGTTCGGCAGGCGAAAAAGGACTCGGTACGGATAAATTGTCCGCTTTATACGAAAGCGGCGTTAAATACGATTTGTGCGTTGCGATAGGGCCTGTGATTATGATGAAATTCGTTTCGATTTTAACTAAAAAACTCGGTTTAAAAACTATCGTAAGTATGAACCCCATTATGGTGGACGGCACGGGAATGTGCGGCGCGTGCAGGCTTACCGTCGGCGGCGAGGTAAAATTCGCGTGCGTTGACGGACCTGAATTCGACGGGCATTTAGTCGATTTCGACGAGGCTATGAAACGTCAAAGATTATACAAAACACAAGAGGGGCGCGCTTTGCTTAAAGAAAAAGAGGGCGAAACTCACCACGGCGGTTGCGGTTATTGCGGAGGGAAGGACTAAATGGATAATTTGAAAAGAATTCCCGTTCGCGAGCAGGACGAAAAAGAAAGGGCGAAAAATTTTAACGAAGTATGCTACGGTTATAATGACGAAGAGGCGGTAGCCGAGGCGAGAAGATGCCTTAATTGTAAGAATGCAAGGTGCGTTTCGGGTTGCCCCGTGAACGTAAATATTCCCGCGTTTATATCCAAAATAGTAGGCGGCGACGTTGACGGTGCGTATGAAATTATTAGCGAAAGTTCGTCTTTACCCGCCGTATGCGGCAGGGTTTGTCCGCAGGAAACTCAATGCGAAGGGCGTTGTGTAAGAGGTATAAAAGGCGAAGCAATAAATATAGGTA
>CAVLAV010000196.1:0-4326 GCA_963660735.1 bacterium | reverse complement strand
GTATATATCTATATATCCATTGCTGATTATTCGCCGCAAAGTTCCGATTCGCGCTCTATCGACCATTCGTAAGGGCGCATATACTCGCCGTGGAACACCACTTTTTTATCCCCGTCCAAATAGTCCCATAAATCGCAGACGCAAAACTCGGTTTTTAAAAATATCCTTGCGCGCTTTACGTCTATAATTCGCTCCGCGTGATAATTTTTAAGCGCGAGTTTTAACCTGCAAACCGCGTCGCGGTAAAGTTTCTTTGCAAGATCCGCGGGTTTGTCTTTCCATAAGCAGGTGATAGCCTCGTCCATAGTAACGGTCGCGCCGCGCCTGTCCACCAAAAGCGCGAGCAACTCTTTACTCTTCGCCCGAGGAAAGTCCACGGGCGTATTGCCCACGAAACAATCGAAATGCGAAAAAGTCTTAAAGCGCACCTTGTCGTTTTCGGCGAGCAGTCCCGAAATAAGCGTAATAACCGTTTCGGGGTCGTAGGGTTTATAGCAAAACCCGTAAAAGTTTTTGCCTATTCGGCTCTTTATGCTATCCACGTCCTGCGCGTAACCAGTTATAAAAACTATTTTTATTTCGGGGTTAATTTTTATAAGTTTTTCGGCGAGATCCACGCCGTTGCATCCCGGCATAACTATATCCAAAAACGCCGCTTTAACGGGTTTCGTCTTTGCAAATTCCAACGCGTCGTCGAAATTGTTTTTAAACATATTAGCCGTAACGGACGCGTTATCTATTATTTGCGAGGCAAAAGCGAGCAGCGACGACGGCTCGTCGTCTATTACTATTACGTTCATTTTTTCTCCTTGGGCAGCAGAATGGTAATCTTCGTTCCCTCGTTTATTTTCGATTCTATCGTAACTTTCGCCCCCGCGAGTAACCTCAATCTTTCGGTGGCGTTTTTAAGTCCTACCGAAGTGCTTTTTACGGTTTTGGTGTCGAAACCTTTTCCGTTGTCGTTTATTTTTACCACGCTGCCGTTTTCGTCTGTGTAGGCGATAAGTTCTACGTAGCCGTCCGTTATAAGGTCCACGCCCGAATATTTAAAGGCGTTTTCCACGAACGGTTGCAGGCTTAGCGGCGGCAAATTGAAGTCCGCGTCAAGACAGTCGAGCAGTAATTCCACGGGTTTTTCACGGCGCAAATTTTCGAGTTCGCAGTAGTTGAGAATATTGTCGAGTTCGGCCGAAAAGGGTACGAGTTCGCTTTCCGTTCCGTCCACGTTGGCGCGCAGGTGTCGGCTGAACGCCGAAAGCGTTTTGTCGCCCAAAACCTTGCTTTTTTCGTAGGCGGCTTGCACGCTCGATAAGCAGTTGAATATAAAATGCGGTTTTATTTGCGCTTTTAACGCGTCGGCTTTTATTCGGTCGCGTTCTTTTTCCAACTTCAAAGCGTTTATCGCTTTTTGCGAGTTTTCCACCGAAATACCGCGATATAGCGCGATTACGCATATAATGGCGGGTAGCATAACGTAGGAAATACTGCGCTCTAACCCCGAAATGGTAATATCGCATAAATCGAACGCGGTACACAGCATAAACACCGTAACGCTTAAAATAAACAACGCGTAAAAGGCGTTCCGCAAGGGTTTTTCGGTCATATTGATTGCGGCGGGGTAGACGAGTGCGGCTATCTGCAAAGTGGTGAGTATATACGCGGAAACTCTCGCCGCCGTACCCGTAAGCGCGATAAATAATATTATCGCCGCCACGCTCGTAACCGCCAGACCTATAAGCCACGGTTTTACGCTTTTTATAAGTCCGACTTTCGCGTAGTGGTAAAATATCGCCCACGCGAGCAGTATATTGCCTACTAAATTTACTTCGCCTATGATATTGTAGGTATTAAGGCGCATAAACGCCAAAAGCCGCCAGTATACGCCTATCGAAAACACCGTTAAAACGAGCATCGCAAGCATAACGAGCGCGAACGAATAGTCCTGTTTGTAAGACGGCAACCCGAAGTTTATTATAAACGCGAACGCAAACAACGCGGTGATAAGTCCGAGCGTTATAAACCCTACGTTGTTGGTAAAGTACGGCGCGACGGGCGCGAGTTCGGTAGTGGAAATAACTATTCTCGGCGGCGAAGTCAACCCGCCCTGACGGCAAGATGAAATCTCGAAAACGACTTCGAGCGGCTCGTCGGACTTAACCTCGTAAGTCTTGGTTATTTCCGCTTCGCCGTTGGAAACGCATTCGCCATCGCGCACCATAGTGCCGTAGGAAAAAACGAGTTCGCCGTTTATATATCCGCGCGCCCCGCCCACGAAGTTGTTGTTCATAAAAAACACGGGCGTGCCGACTTTAAGTCCTTTTACGAAAATGCGGTAAGAGGAGTAGCCTTTATTAGTCAGCCTTTTGCCGTTAAGCACGGTGTCTTTATAGCGGTGCGGCACGGAAACTATCGCGTCGGGTTCGCCCTTATAGCCGTCGGTTACTATCCACTTATCGTAAAAAAACTCGTATTTACCGAAGGCGTGTTGCTTTAAATAGGCGTTCTCGGTGTTCGTATTTGAAAAGTCGAGAACGCAGTCTTTTATATCGGGCAGACCTTGTTTGGAATTTTGCGTTTTGTTAGACAGCGTAAGTCCGAGCGCGGTGGAAACTACGCTTAAAAACACGAAAGCCGTAATCGCCCACGCAAGAATTAAATTTTTTCTTCTCGTTAAAGTGCCGTCCATAAGCGTATTATACCATAATACGAACGCGCTTTGCAAGGAAAACTTTAAAATTTTTCATTGTGAAATTTTAGGGTAACCGCCTTATATTCACGGTTTGTTGGCACTTATCTATATATTATATATAACGGCGATTAAAATTTCCGATAAAGGAGGCTTATTTATGAAAAAATTTATCGCTGTACTAACTTTACTCGCCGCCGTTGCGGCGACCGCGCTTACGGCTTGTAATAAGGGCGGAGGCGGCAGTTCGGAGTCTTCTCCCGACGCGAACAGTTCTTCCGTACATACGCACCAAATGCAATATTTCCCCGAGCAAGCCGCTACCTGCGTTACTTCGGGGCGGCACGCGTATTACGGTTGCGACGGTTGCGGAGAAACTTTTTCCGACGAAAACGGCGAAGTGCCGATAACTTCGGGCGATATTACCATTCCCGCAACGGGGCATAAGTACGAGGGCGGCTATTGCGAAAATTGCGACGGAATAGACCCCGAGTATAAAGGCTTTGCTATAGGCAAGGAGATAACGGGCGTAGCCGTGGATGAAAACGGCGTTTTAAGTTGGAGCAAAATCCGCTCGGCAAGCAAATACGAGATAGTGTACGCCGTGGGCAACGCGAATAAAAAACTCGCGGTGGATAAGCGCGCGGCAAGCGCGGATATAACCAAAATATCCGATTTTCCGCTTAATTACGGCAAAAATTATCTCACCGTAAAGGCGTATGAAATTTCGCAGACGGGCGAGGAAACAGAAATTTCTTCGCTTAACCTCGTAGTTAAAAATCTTAACTCGGGTTACGAGGCGGCAAACGCCGATTACGCGGATAAATTTATTACCGCAATAGGTTTTACCGCCGACGAAAAAGGCGTACTCCGTAAGGATATCGCGGTGGACGGCGGAAGAGTTTTCCCCTCGCTCGGCAAGGAATTTTCCGCAGTCAACGGCTACACTTTGGCTTTTTACTATACCGCGAGCGACCGCGAAAACGACCTTAACCGTATAAACCGTTTCACTCGCGAATTAAGCGCAGGTACTAACGGCTATTACCTGGCGGTTTTGTCGGGCGATAATCTCGTAAAAACTTACGATATAGTTTTGCACGGCGTTAAAACGGTCGGCGTGCAACTTATTAAAGAAAGCGTGTCTTACGCCGACGACGGAACTAAAATTCATTCCTTCGATTATATTTACAGAAACACGCAAAAAGTCGCGCAGGAAGGCGATTATCTCGATATAAACGGGCTTTACGAAAATTTGCCCGAGGGTTTCGTTATCCGCGACGACCAGTGGAATATCTATTATAAAAACGGCGACTATACAACCCCGTATTATTCCGATCAAGTAATATCGTACTATGCGGCGGAAGAAAGCCGTATAACCGCAGAGGCGGACGAGGTAAAGTTTTACGCGAAGAATTTTAATATATCGTGGGGAGTGGACAGGTACGACCCTAACTACGATTATATGAACAATAAATACGTGTATAATTTCACTCTTTCCTTAAAGGCTTACGACGATAGCGGAAAGGCTCTTTCATTCGACGAAATTTTCGTTCCCGGCAGTATCGCGGGCGATGAAACCGCGTTGGGTTCGTTTAGTTTCTGCTCGGTTAAGCGCGTGATTTTGGGCAGAGGAATAGAGG
>CAVLAV010000195.1:0-4329 GCA_963660735.1 bacterium | reverse complement strand
ATATAATATACTATCGGCTGAATAATTACAAACGATTTTAAGCGGTTTTGGCATTTTTCACCCGAATTTTTTAAAAAAGGCAGGACGAGCATTGAAAAAACCGATATTTAAAGGAATAGCGACCGCACTCTACACTCCGTTTAAAAACGAAGGCAAAACCGTTGACTACGCGGCTTTCGAGCGACTCATAGAGCGGCAACTGCATGCGGGAATAAACGCCCTGGTCGCGCTCGGCACGACGGGAGAAACCCCGACCGTAACGGACGACGAGCGAAAGGAAATAATTTCGTTCGTCGTAAAACGCGTAAACGGACGAGTTCCCGTTATAATAGGCGCAGGCAGTAACTGCACGGCGACGGCGGCGAAACTCGCGCGCGAGGCGGAAAAACTCGGCGCAAGCGCAGTGCTTTGCGTAACGCCGTACTACAACAAGTGTAACGAAAACGGACTTATAAGGCATTACGCCGCAATAGCGAGCGCAACCGATTTGCCGATTATAATATACAACGTGCCTACTCGCACGGGTATTGACCTATCGCCCGAAACTTACGGAAAACTTGCGAGAATACAAACTGCGGCTGCAATTAAAGAATGTAATACGAGTTTGGAAAAACTTAATCGTTCGATAAATTTAACTAACGGAGAAATATCTTTTTACTGCGGCTCGGACGAAGCCTTGCCCGACTTTATAAACGGCGGCGCGGACGGAGCAATATCCGTTTCGTCAAACGTAATTCCCGATAAAATCGTAGATATTTACTTAAAAAAACGAAAGTATTACGAAACCGAGAAAGAGTTTGTAAACGCGTTGTTTTGCGACGTAAACCCGATACCCGTCAAATACGTTGCGGAAGTGTTATTCGGCGAAAGCGGAGATTTGCGACTTCCCTTAACCCGAGCGGAAAAACCTCAAAGAGAATATTTAACCCGAGCAATGAACAAACTTTTAAAAGGAGTATAAATTTATGGATTTGATAATAAGCGGCGTAAATGGCAAAATAGGAAAATTCGTATACAAACAAGCAAAACTCAATCGCGATAACGTTATCTGCGGAGTGGATAAAAACACCATAGGCGAATTCGACTGCCCCGTATATAAAAGTTTCGACGAAATAAAAAGTTACGCAAACGCCGTGATAGACTTTTCCGCAACCGAAGTTTTAAGCGATTTACTTAAATTTGCCGTTGCAAACAATACGCCCGTAGTTTTAGGCACGACGGGTTATACCGAGGAACAAGAAGAGGAAATATTACGCGCCGCAAATAAAATAGCGATTTTTAAATCGAATAATTTTTCGTTAGGCGTAAGCGTCGTAAAAAAGTTGTGCGTTATAGCGGCAAAAGCGTTGAGCGATTTCGACGTGGAAATTATAGACGTACACCATAGGAATAAACTCGACTCCCCCTCCGGCACTACGAAAACTTTATACGAAGCGATAGTTTGCGCTTTAAACGAAGAAAAAAACGCCGTTTACGGCAGACAAGGCGCAAAGCGGCGGCAAAAAAGCGAGATAGGCGTACACTCGGTACGCGGCGGCAGCGTTATAGGCGAACACGAAATACTGTTCCTCGGCGACAACGAAACCGTAAGCGTCAAACATACCGCGTATTCAAAGGAACTGTTTGCAAACGGCGCGTTAAAAGCCGCAAAATTTATACGCGATAAAAAATGCGGCTTATACGGTATGGACGATTTACTTTGAATTTTCTAAATCCGAAAGCCACAGATCGGCGTAAGCGTCGCTCGGCATACGCCAATCGCCCCTCGGAGAAAGCGAAACGCTACCGACTTTTACGCCGTCGGGCAAACAAGAACGCTTGAATTGTTGCGCGAAAAACCTTCTTACGAATGTTTTAAGCCATTTATAAATTACCTCGTCGGTATAAGCGTCCGAAAAAGTGCGCTTTGCGATAGCGTATATTTTAGACGGCGAAAATCCCGCGCGCACGAAATAATACAAATAAAAATCGTGCAATTCGTAAGGACCGACTATATCCTCGGTCTTTTGGCTTATCTCGCCGTTTACGGCGGGAATAAGTTCGGGACTTACGGGAGTGTTTAAAATATCGTATAAAACGCTCGCCGTCTTTTCGTCGCTACGGTCGGCAACGTGCTTTACGATATACCTTACGAGCGTTTTTGGCACGGACGCATTTACGCCGTACATAGACATATGGTCGCCGTTATAGGTTGCCCAACCGAGCGCGAGTTCGGATAAATCGCCAGTACCTACGACTATACCGCCGCTTTTGTTGGCAATATCCATAAGCACTTGTGTTCTCTCGCGCGCTTGCGAGTTTTCGTAAGTTACGTCGGTAACGCTTTTGTCCTGACCTATATCGGCAAAATGGCTTAAAACGCTTTGGGCGATATTGACCTCTTTAAGCGTAACGCCAAGCGCATTTGCGAGTAAAACGGAATTATTTTTGGTACGTGAAGTAGTGCCGAAACACGGCATTGTAACCGCAACTATATCCTTACGCGAGCGGCGCAATTTATCAATCGTTTTTACCGCAACCAAAAGCGCGAGCGTACTGTCAAGTCCGCCCGACAAACCGAGAACGAGCGTTTTGCAGTTGATTTTTTCAACCCTCGTTTTTAATCCCTGCGCCTGAATATTAAGTATAAGGTCTATTCTGTCGTCCAACTCGCCGCAATCTTTCGGAACGAAGGGGGTTTTATGGTATTCGCGGCAAAAATCGTCGCCCAACGCGTTTAACGAAAAACTTATTTTTTCGTAGCCGCTTAAATCCTGCGATACGTAATTAAACAATTTTTTACGCTCGAAATTTATATACGAAAGGTCCGTATCGGCAAAAACGAGTCCGTTTTCAAACAGCCTGCTTTCGGCAAGTATTTTACCGTTTTCGGATATAATATTATGCCCCGCAAACACCATATCGGTAGAAGATTCGCCGTCGCCGGCGTCTGCGTAAGCGTAAGCGCAAACGGCTTTTGCCGAATGCGACGAAACGAGCGAACGGCGGTATTCGGCTTTACCGATAAGTTCGTCGCTTGCGGACAAGTTAAGCACCAAAGTCGCGCCGTTTTCCGCGTGCCTTAAAGACGGAGAGTTTGCCGCCCACAAGTCTTCGCAGATTTCAACCGCTATTACGCAATCTTTTTGTTTTTCGTTTTCAAAAAGCAAATTCGTACCGAACGGCACGGTTTGATTACAGTAGTAAACTTCACGGTTTTCTTTCGGCGCGGGAGAAAACTGACGGCGTTCGTAAAACTCGTTATAGTTTGGAATATACGATTTAGGCACGATACCCAGAAGTTTTCCGCCGCAAATAACCGCCGCGCAATTATACAGTTTTCCACTTATGAAAAACGGAAAACCAAGCGCGAAAAGCGTTTCGTAATCCGCGCTGAAATTTATAATATCTATCAACGATTTTTCGACTTTTTCCGAAAGTAAATTATTGTGAAACAAGTCGGATAAAGTATAACCCGTAAGGTATAGTTCGGGAAATACGAGTACGCCGACTTTTTTATCGCTTGCCGACGCTAACGCGCGCTTAACCTCGTCGGCATTTTTTTCGACGTTACCGATATACACGCGCGGCGTAACCGCCCCGACCCTGACGAAACCGTAATCTTTAACCTTTGAAACGTTATCCGAACGCTCGTCTGACGAAAGATATTCTATCGTAGTTCCGAGGGCAGTTGCGAGCGATTTAAGCGTGTCGCTTTTTACGCTCTTTTGCTTGCCCGAAAGTATCCTGTTGAGCGTGCCGAGCGGAACGCCGCTTTTTTCGGATAATTGCGAGGCAGTCAGCCCCGACTCGTCTTTTAATTTTTTAATCTTTTCAATAGTTTCCATAAAAAAACGCCTTACTTATTTTATCGAGTAAAGTTTATCACTTTCGATAAAATTTGTAAAGCGTTTACAATTAAATTATTTTATGGAAACTTGTATTTCGGTAAGCCATTCGCGGGGGTCGGTTTTATTCCAGATTCCGTCTATATAGCGTTCCCTTATAGGGGCGCAAATCTCGTAACCGTTATCTTTTATCCAATTAACTATGTAACCGTAAGTTTCGCCGAGATTGTCATAAGCACCCTTATGATAAATGCAAACTGCGGTAACGGGTTTTAATTTTTCAAACTTGATACTTTCGCTCTCCGTTCCGAAATTTTCTACCGCTTGCGAATATCTTACGCGAATATCGTGGTCCTTATACTCGCCGTCAAGATAACTCATAAAACAATAGTCGGGTTGAACGCATTTCAGTTTCGGATTAAGCCGTAAACACTCTCGTCCCGAGTTTAAAATAAACTCCGTAGCGTCGGAATAATTTTTAAGCGTACCCTCTTTATAATAC
>CAVLAV010000194.1:0-4348 GCA_963660735.1 bacterium | reverse complement strand
TTATCTGTAACGATTTCTTCTGCATTCGCAACACCCATATTTTTAAGCATTGCGAATTGTTCGAGATAATCGTCCAAGGTAAAGGAATTTTCCTTAAACTTTTTCTCCATTTTTTTCATTTGCTCTTCGCTTACCGACTCCTGAGCCTTTTCTATAAGCGAAAGCACGTCGCCCATACCGAGTATGCGGTTTGCCATTCGGTCGGGATAAAACGGCTCTAAATCCTCGGGTTTTTCGCCTACGGACGCAAACTTTATGGGTTTGCCCGTAACCGCCTTTATTGAAAGACACGCGCCGCCGCGAGTATCGCCGTCGAGTTTGGTAAGCACTACGCCCGTCAAAGGCAAACGTTCGTCAAAAGTTTTGGCTACGTTTACCGCGTCTTGTCCCGTCATAGCGTCTACGGTCAGAAGTATTTCGTCTACCCTTACCGCCGCGACGATTTCTTCGAGTTCGTGCATAAGCGCGTCATCGATATGAAGTCTGCCCGCCGTGTCGATTATAACGGTATCGAAACCGTAACGCTTTGCGTATTCGATAGCCTCTTTGGCAATTTTTACGGGGTTTATCTGTCCTTTTTCAAAGACCTCCACGCCCACTTTGCCCGCAACCGTTTTGAGTTGCTCTATCGCCGCGGGACGATATACGTCGCAAGCGACCAAAAGAGGTTTTTTGCCCTGTTTTTTGAGATATAAAGCAAGTTTACCGCAGAGAGTGGTTTTGCCAGCGCCCTGCAAGCCGCACATCATAATAGTAGTGGGCGGTGCGGGACTGACGACGAGTTTACTGTTGGTAGACCCCATTAACGCGGTGAGTTCTTCGTTTACTATCTTAATAACCTGTTGCGCGGGGGAAAGGCTCTTTAAAATTTCCTGTCCCACGGCTTTTTCGCTTACCTTGGCGATAAAGTCCTTTGCGACGGCAAGATTGACGTCCGCCTCCAAAAGCGCGATTCGCACTTCGCGCATCGCCTGCTTTATTTCGAGTTCGGTCAACTTACCGCGCTTGGTAAGTTTGGAAAATATATGGTTTAATCTTTCCGATAGTCCTTGAAAAACCGCCATTAAAACTCTCCGAGTGCTTTTTTTATATCCGTTATAGCAACGCTGCCGTCTTTCGATTTATCGAAAAGCGCGTTAAGCGCGGCTTTTTTCGCGTATAAACCGAGTTTTTCCTCGCATAGCGAAAGTTTGTTACGGGTAGCGGAGATTGCGTCCGATACGCTTTGGCGGGATATTCCCCTTATTTCAGCAATTTCGCCGAGCGACAAATCAAGCCCGAAATACGCCTCGGCAATAGCCTTGTGATTTTCGGTGAGTAAGCCGCCGTATAAGGACAACAACTCGTTGTAATAAACTCCGTCCATAACGCCATAATTATAACATTAAAAAAAGCGGGTGTCAAGTATTTTTACCTTACACCCGCAATTTTTATTAAATAATTTCTTCTACGAACGCGTCTTTGTCGAATTCCTCTATATCTTCGAGTTTTTCGCCCGTACCGACGTAAGCCACGGGTACTTGCAACTCGTTACAAAGCCCTACGATAAAACCGCCCTTTGCAGTGCCGTCGAGTTTGGTTAAAATAACCCCGTCTATGCCGACTGCATCGTTGAACACTTCGACTTGATTTAAAGCGTTCTGACCCGTAGTCGCGTCAAGCGCGATAAGTTTTTTAAAGTCCGCCTCGGGAAATTCGCGCGTTACTATACGCGACATTTTTTTAAGTTCTTCCATTAAGTTGGACTTGGTATGCAGTCTGCCCGCCGTGTCTATAATGAGTACGTCCGTACCCTTTGCCTTGACCGACGAGATAGCGTCGAACACGACTGCGGACGGGTCGCTGCCCTCCGAACTTTTTACTATTCTTACCTTTGCGCGTTGCGCCCATATTTCGAGTTGATCGGACGCCGCCGCGCGGAAAGTATCCGCCGCCGCGATAGTTACCGACTTACCCTCGGAAACGAATTTGGCAGCCAACTTGCCGATAGAGGTAGTTTTTCCGACTCCGTTGACGCCGATTACCATAATTACGGCGGGAGTTTCTATCTCGAAATCGTCCGCCATATCGAGGCAATCTTTAATAGCCGAACGGAGCGCGTCGAGCGCAACCTCTTTATCGCTGACTTTTTCATCGATCATTCTGTCCCTGACGCTTTCGACTATTTCGTCCGCCGTGATTACGGATATATCGGACGAAATAAGCGCGTCGAGCAAATCGTCGTAAAAGTCATCGCCTATTTTATCTTTGGCGAAAAGTACGCGCAGTTTAGACCCTAAACCGTCTTTGGTCTTTTTAAGCGCGGCTTTAAGTTTACCGAAAAAACCCATATCAATTACCTAAAGATTCCGCAACGTCCGCAAGTTTAACGGATACTATCTTGGAAACGCCCTTTTCCTGCATCGTTACGCCGTAAAGCGCGTCGCCGTGTTCCATAGTAACCTTCTTGTGAGTGATAACTATGAATTGCGTATCGTGCGAGAAGTTAGTGAGGTAGTTTGCAAATCTTTCGACGTTGGCGTCGTCGAGCGCAGCCTCTATCTCGTCGAGCACTACGAACGGCATCGGGCGCAAACGGAGTATCGCGAACAAAATAGCGATTGCCGTAAGAGCCATCTCGCCGCCCGAAAGCAGGGAGATTTTCTGCAATTTCTTCCCCGGCGGTTCGGCAACGATTTCAACACCCTGTTCGAGCGGATCGTCGGTTTCGGTATCGTCGAGAATAAGGTCCGCAGTACCGCCGCCGAACAACTCTTTGAATATTCGCGTAAAGTTGGTACGGATTTTGGCAAAGCCTACGGCGAAAGTCGTACTCATTTCGGTAGTCAACTGACTTATTACCTCTTTCAGATCCTCTTCGGCTTTAAGCAAGTCGTCGCGTTGAGTAGCCATTTCGGTATATCTCGCGTTGAGCGACTCGTACTCCTCTATCGCGTTGGGGTTTACCGCGCCGAGCGCGTTTATCTTGCGCTTGATGCGTTTGATTTCTTCCTCGCCTTCCTCGTCGTTGTAATTCTCGGACTTGAGCGGAAGAGCGGAGTCGTAATCCATTTGATATTCTTCCCAAACTCTCTGTCCGATAAACTCGAGTTCGGTGTCGATTTTTGCAAGTGCGGTTTCCTCGCCGTACTTTTTACCGTTTAACTTATTGATTTCGGCGGTGAGTTCGTCTCGCTTGATATTATCCTGCTTGATTTCCTCGTTCAAAGAATTTTTCTTTTCTTCGATATTCGCGCGTTTTTCCTTTAAGGAATTAAGTTGTTCCTTTTGAGTGTCGGTAAGCGAAACTTTTTCCATTTCGCTGAACAAATCGCCGATAATCGCGTTATTGTTTTCGATCGTCTCTTCGTTTCTTACGATGAGTTCTTCGTTTTCGGCTTTCTCCTGAAGTGCCGAGGAGACTGCCTCTTCGGCGGCTTTAATCTCCGCTTCGAGATAGGAAAGTCTTGAACGCACCTCGGTGTTCTCGCCCGTGAGTTTATCGCGTTCCTTACGATATTCGTCGAAAATTCCGCGATGTTTTTCCTCGTCGGAAGACGCCGACGCCTTGCGCTTTTCGATCATCTCGTTGCCCGCCTCTACCGACGTATACTTTTCGTCGATTTCGTCTATTCGGGTTTTTATAAGCGCGATAGTGTTTTTAAGCGAGTCGATTTCGGCGGCGAAGTTTACTATCTGTACGTCGTCGGAGGCGATTTGTTCCTTTAACGCAACCGCAGACTGTTTAAGGTCCTGCAATTTTACGTTAAGGTTGGCAAGTTCCTCTCTTTGCGAAACGATTTGGCTTTCGAGTTGCTTTTTATCGTTTTCGTACATAGTCATACGGTCTTTTTTAACCTGAACTTCCTTGTCGATATCATCGACTTTTCTGTCCATAGATAAAAATCCCGAAGTGTTTTGTCTGCGCGAACCGCCCGTCATAGAACCCGTGGTTGCGAGAACGTCACCGTCGAGGGTTACTATTCTGAACGAGAAACCGTATTTTTGCGCTATGGTTTTCGCGTTGTCCAACTCGTCCACTATAAGCGTATTGCCGAGCAAAAAGCCTATGATTTTATCGTAATACGGATCGAAACTTACCAAATCGCGGGCAAGTCCCAAAGAACCGCGATCGTTTAAAGCGTTTTTAATTTCGTAGCCGTCGGACCTCGGTTTAATAGAGGTTATCGGCAGGAAAGTCGCTCTTCCGAGTTCGTTGCGCTTTAAATAATTCATTAAAAACTGCGCGTCGTCGGGGTTGGCGGTAACTATGTTCTGCGCCGCGCCGCCGAGGCAGGTTTCTATAGCGAGTTCATATTTGGAATCGGTCTTTATTACGTTGGCGACTACGCCCTTGGCGCGCTTGCCG
>CAVLAV010000193.1:0-4352 GCA_963660735.1 bacterium | reverse complement strand
TTTCGCGGTGGTTGCTATTGCCGCTGACTTGTGCTACAACAGCAACAACGAAAGGTAATTAAATATGGTGTCAACCATAAACTTGCGTATTATCCTAAAATTCGACAAAAATAAACCTGCGTATTGTCCGTAATTTGTGTTATAATTATCTTGCGTTTTATCGAAGGATATGATATAATACCAATGCCAAAACAAATATTTCACTGTTGGGAAGGATCAATTATGTTCGAAAGAAAGGTTTATAAAAAGTTATTGATGTGGAAACAGGAGTCTTCCGGAGAAAAAGCATTGCTTATTGAAGGGGCACGCCGTATAGGTAAATCTACGATTGCGGAAGAGTTTGGAAAAAAGGAATATAAAAGCTATATTCTCATTGATTTTAACGACGTGAGCAATGTTGTTAAAGACGCATTTGAAAAATATCTAAATGATTTGGACACCTTCTTTTTAATTCTGTCTACCGAATATAATACAACTCTTTATCCGAAAGAATCACTGATTATTTTTGACGAAATTCAGCAATACCCTAAGGCAAGGCAATCGATAAAAAAGTTGGTCAAAGACGGCAGATACGACTATATCGAAACAGGTTCTTTAATTTCAATACGCGAAAACGTCAAAGGTATTACTATTCCGTCGGAAGAAAGACGAATCAGTATGTATCCGATGGATTTCGAGGAATTCTGCTGGGCACTCGGCGAAACCAAAATGACAGAATATATCAGAAAATGTTTTGGTGAAAAAAAGCCTTTGGAAGATACGTTGCATCATAAAGCGATGATGCTTTTCAAGCAGTATATTCTCGTTGGCGGAATGCCGAAAGCGATTGAGAAATACCTCGATAACAATCGCAGTTTTGCCGCCGCCGATATAGAAAAAAGGGATATTTTATCTCTTTACCGTAGCGATATAAGCAAGATAGACAGAAATTATCGTTCGAAAGTTTTATCCATATTCGACCAGATACCGGGCTTTTTGTCGCAACACGAAAAGAGAGTTCGTTTATCGTCCGTTGAAGAAAAATCTACATTTCCAATGTACGAAGAAACGTTCTTTTGGCTTGGCGATTCTATGATTGTAAACGAATGCTTTAATTGTGCCGATCCTAATATCGGATTGTCCATCAACGAAGAAAGAACCACTCTCAAATGTTATATGGGCGACACGGGTCTGCTTGTAAGCCACGCGTTTGACGAAAACGAGCTTGCAGAAGAGAATTTATACAAGCAAATATTGCACGATAAATTATCTATAAACGAAGGAATGATTTTCGAAAATGCGATTGCGCAATGCCTCGTCGCAAACGGTTATAGATTGTTTTTCTACACTCAATACAACACCGAAAAGAAACGTAACGATATTGAAATAGACTTCTTGATTTCTAACGGCAGTAAAACCAAACAAAAAATATTCCCGATAGAAGTGAAATCGGGAGTAAAATACACAACGACGTCACTGGATAATTTCGTTCAGAAATACCATTCAAGAATCGGTCAAGCGTATATTATCCACACAAAAAATCTTTGCATAAAGGGAGAAGTTCTTTGCATCCCCTCATATATGGCAATGTGTTTGTAAATAATATATTTTTTAGTGGGGTCACTAATGATGAATGAGGTAAAATTAACTAGAGAAAAAGTTTATGAAATGATCTGCAAAGCAACTCGCATTAATACGCTAGGTCTATTTATTGGTTCGGGTTTTACTAAAGCCGTATTAGAAAATTCTACAGAGTGTCATGCTTACACATGGAAAGAGCTTTTAGGGAGGGTTTGTGCACATCTTGGATTGAAGAAAGATATTTTAGAGCAAGGATTACCTTATCCTCAGGTTGCAAGTGAAATCTGTCAAGAATATTCAATTAGCAAATCCGTAAAAATAGAAGATGCCACAAGGAAATTAAAGTTAGACATAGCTGACCTTGTAGATGTTCACCTTGATAATTTTACTCTCGAGAACTATAAACAGTTTTTTAAAGCACTTGATCCTAATTGGATTGTAACAACTAATTACGACACAATTATTGAACAAATCTTATGTGAGAAGGCTTATTCAATAAATCCTAAAGATGGATACATAAAAGCTAACGATTTTATCCCCGTATATCATATCCATGGATGTAAAACAGATCCCGATTCAATTGTAATAACCAACGATGACTATACTCATACACTGAGAATATCTGATTATAGACACGCAAGACTTCCGTTTTTAATTAAAGAGTCTACTGTCTTAATGATTGGTTATTCGTTAAATGATTTAAATGTTTTATCAGCATTGGATTATAGTCAAAATATTTATACCAATGTGGCCATAGCATATGAAATGCCGATTATCCAGCTTTTATATAAAAAAACGCCCAAACAAGATCCCTATTGGAATCAAAATCAAGTAATTGTACAAGAGATTGATAGTTTAACCAATTACTTAAAAGACCTGTCGGACTACTCTAAAAGATATAGAAGCAGTATTGGAAAGAAAACAAAAACAATAAACGAATTGGTTGAAAAATATACGAATGCAGACGATAAGAGTATTGATATTTTTATCAATAGCAAGGATGAACGAGCAATTGCCATAAATAGTTTTAAAGATTTAGATCGGGAATTTTGGTATGCATTCCCTTGTTATATTGCTTTTTTAAATAAAGGATTGAGTATTCTTTGGAATAAAGCAAGCGAAAAAAATGCTTTTAGTTATTACGGACAAATACTTGACTTATTATTAGACTTAATACAGTGTTTCAAGTATAATAGTATGCCTGATAATTATGTTGATTTTCTAATTGATCAATTTAAATCTGTTGCGTATTATATTGGCGATGGAGTTGGCAAATCATGGGATGCGAAGCATGTTTGGGATACAAGAAAAAATAATATTCCTAAAGACTTTATTGATTTGGCAAAAAAAAGATATCAACACAATGATTCGGATTCATTATATGCAAAGCAATTATTTGAACAGATTAATTAAAAATAAATAGCAATAACATAATGGAAAAGATTTTTGAAAGTCAAATTAAAGAGATTATAATCAAACTGCCAACGCATGAAGAAATTTTCAATGGATGTCTTACACTAATAGAAGCTGAACATCTTCCTATTGAAGAAGTTTTTTCAGAAATAGTTAAAAATGCGAGTAACAACGATGATCTTCAGTTTGATGCTTTTAATTTTTTTAGAGAATATTTACCAACTGGTTATAATACAAACCAAATGAAGTCACAGTTGAGTGATGAAGTGCAACTTCGTATTGATTTACAATAAACAATTAATGTTCCAGGTTGGTGTACGTATCCTTGACAAAACGTATATTAAATGATATAATAATTTTATCAAATAAAGTTCTCGACGTGATTCGAATAAGGTGAAAGCCGTTTAGAAGTTGGTATTAAATTGGTATTATTTTGGTTTGAAAGTTATTTGAAGTTATAAAAATTACTCAAATAACGCCAAAAATTAGTCAATTTAGATGCAAAATATTGCTTAAAACGCTATAAAACACAAGAAAATTGCCGTTTTTAACGATATTTTGCAAGTAACATAGAACTCCTAAGTGAATATTTAACCCAAATAAAACCACAAGATATAGCAGTTTAAATCAGAAACATACACAATATATTGTGGTTGTGGAGGGTCAAAATAATATCAGGTATTGTTTTAGGTATTGTTTCGGCATTAAAAATAATTTGTAATAGTTTTCAAAACGTGCTATAATTTATCATATCTGCCTGTAGCTCAGCAGGACAGAGCACCGCCCTCCTAAGGTGCGGATTTAGCCCGTAAAAACCACAATATATTGTGTTTTAACAACACATACAAATCAATATATTGTGTTCAATCTCATTTCGGCATAGTTTTGGCATAGTTTTCAATGCTTTGACTAACTTTCATATCGTTAAATTTCTTCTGTTTGAGCAACTTCAAATCATTGATTTTTTAGCCAATTTGAGTAAAATAAAAGAGATGTCGGATTAGCTCAGTTGGATATGAGCGTTCGCCTCCTAAGCGAAAGGCCCCCGGTTCGAGCCCGGGATCCGACGCCACTTCCGTTGGGAATCGTATCAATCGATGCGATTCCTTTTATTTATGCCCAACACAAAAATAGCCGAGAGTTTCGATACCCTCGGCTATTATAATGTCTGTTTCATAATTTTTCGCGTTTCTTTTCCGAGCCTTCTTCAACTCTGCGTTCGATTTCTTTTTCCAATTCGCGGTAGTTTATAATCCATATCCTTCCGTGCAGAAACTTAGATACGTTATCCGATGCCGTGCATCTATCGATTGTATGCTTATCGACAGCATATTTATGTGTCCGATTAAAACGAATCAGTGAGTCGTGTTTATTCCTTA
>CAVLAV010000192.1:0-4360 GCA_963660735.1 bacterium | reverse complement strand
TGAATACCGTCGTTCGCAAACCCTTGCAAGCAAGTTTGCTCACTCGGCATTGACGTAAAGACAGATTATCAAACGGTAAATAATGCGAATGGAAAATATAGAGTGAAAAAAGTAAAATTACCGACACCCCTTTAAAGATTAAAGGGGACGGGGGATTTTGAGGAGTTTTCGGAAAAGGGGTTGCCCGAAGGGGGAAAACGGACTCGGGAAACAGTTGTCCCCCTTCGGATTTTCGCTGCGCCTTTTTTAAAGGCGCAATTAGAACTGACACGACTATTTTACTGCTTTGTCGGTTTCTCAGGGAGATTGCCACGCCTGCACTATTCAACACTTAACGCGTTAGCATTATGCGCCTCATAATAGAAGTAAAGTTCCCCACCGAAAAAGTTCGGGGCGTATGCCGCTGAAATTTTTATTTGCTCAATTCCTCTGCAAGGGCGGAAATTTCCGCAAGGTTAGCCGCCGATAACGCCGAGAGTATTTTTACTCCCGCAGCGGTAAACGATATATTTTTGCTCTTTTCAAACATACCTTTCATAACCTTCGCGGCGGTAGACGCCCACGAGCCGTTTTCAATAAAACCTATCGTTCTGTTTTGGTAATTCCGCTCGGTAAGCGCATCTATAAAAGTGCGCATAAACGGGAATATATCCCCGTTATAAGTGGTGGTGGCAAGCACGAGTTTATTATAACGGAACGCGTCCTCGACCGCCTCCGCCATATCGCAACGCGCCAAGTCGTGCATAGCAACCGTTTCACCGCGCGTTTTAAGTTCCTCGGCGAGTTTTTCAGCCGCTTGTTTCGTGTGTCCGTAAACCGAAGTGTACGCTATCGTAACGCCCTCGTCCTCCGCCTCGTATTTAGACCACTTATCGTAAAGGTTTACGTAGTAGCCAAGGTCGTTTTCAAGCACGGGTCCGTGCAGGGGAAAAATAGCGTTAATCGGCTTATTCGCCAACTTTTTAAGCAAACTCTGCACCTGAACGCCGTACTTTCCGACTATGCCGAAATAGTATCTGCGCGCCTCGCAAGCCCAATCGTCAACGCTTTCCGTCGCGCCGAACTTGCCGAACGCGTCCGCCGAAAACAACAGTTTATCCGTCGTTTCGTAAGCGAGCATAACCTCGGGCCAATGCACCATAGGCGCGGCAACGAAAGTTATTTCGTGCGAGCCGAGCGACAAAGTAGAGCCATCGGCTACGATTATTCTTCTGTTTTCGTACTCGTCGCCGTAGTAGTTTTTCATCATAGCAAACGCTTTTTGCGAAGAAACTATCGTTGCGGCGGGATATTTTTGCATAAACGCGGTTATGCTTGCCGAATGGTCGGGTTCGAGGTGCAACACCACGAGATAATCGGGATTTATGCCGTTCAACGCTTTTTCGGCGTTTTTAAGCCACTCGTCCGTAAAATGCCCGTCTACGGTATCGAAAACCGCTATTTTTTCGTCTGCAAGTATATAGGAATTATATCTCATTCCTTCGGGAACGACGTACTGTCCCTCGAAAAGGTCTATCTGCGTATCGGTTACGCCTATAAGTTTTAAAAATTCGTTCATAAAAAGCCTCCATAGTAATTTTATCACATCGCGCGCGTAAATGCAAGGGTTGGCTTACGGTTTAACTTTTTACGCGCAATTTTCATATAATTTATTAGCCGCACAGCAGTCGTTCTCGATTTACCCAAAGAATAAATCAAGATTTGTCATTGCGTCAATGCCGAGCGAGCAAACTTGCTTGCAAGGGTTTGCGAGCGATGGTATTCATAAAACGATAGGCGTTTTTCTTAAAAACGCTAAAAACCGTCAGGTTTTTGTAAGGCGTTAGCCTTTATCGTTGAATAAGGAGCAAAGCGACCGCGGCAATCCCTTGGAGTAAAGTATGGAGTATATGCCGCGTACTTTTTCGAGGGGATCGCCACGCTTGCGCTCGCGATGACACGGAAACTTAATCGCGCTATGACTTTTGTAAAGTTTTGACACAAGTCTAATGACAGCGAAAATGAGAATTGCCGCGGTCGCTACGCTTGCAAAGACAATTTATCATTTCGGTGTGAGAAGAGGAAAAACGACCAAAGAAACCGCGCTGTGCGGCGAAAAATACGAAGGAAATAAAAAAAATTATGTGTAATTGTTACGCTCTCAAAACTCAATACTTTGCCGGAAACGGCGAAATCAACGGCAGAATAGGTCAGACAGGCGAAGTGGCAGGCGTGAACGCTTACCCCGATCGCGAGCCTTTATGCACTCCCGAAAACGGGAATTTATACTTCCCCTACTGCGAAGCGGCGGACTTTCCGCAAATAAGCGGTTTGTATCGCTGCAACGGTTTACCGAGGGGTTACGGCTGCGGTCGCCCCGAACGCCCGCGCCCGCCTCGTCCTTGCGGCAGGGTCAACGACCGTTGTTGCCTGTATCTGCTTTTACTATTACTGTTTTAAAAAAAGCCGCCCTTTCGGGTTAAACCCGAAAGGGCGGCTGAATTTTCAGTCGTTAAAACGCGCTTTGTACGCTTTACTGAACTTAACCACAGGCGCTTTGCAAGCCTCTATGCTTACCTTTTCGCCCGTAAGGGGATTAACGCCGTCGCGAGCGTTCTTTTCCTTTAAATCGAAAGTCGCGAAACCCGAAATATGCACGTACTCGCCGTTGCTTAAACATTCGGTAAGCGTGTCTACGAGCGCGTTGAAGTTGACTTCCGCGTCTTTGATGGTGATGCCGAGATTGTCGGCATAAGCCCTGATAAATTCACTTTTGTTCATAATTTCCTCCGATATTTTTAGTCGGCTATCGACCCTGAATTTATTCTAACATAATTTTTTGCTTTTTTCAATAAATTTAAGCAATTTTTCGGTAATTTTGCTAAATTTTTTTTATTTTTTGCGTATTTCGTTGACAAAACGCCGTATAAACGTTATATTAGTAGTACGAATATCGCGTATTTGCGATTTTCGCAAGGTATATTATGCAAAGCGAACAACTCGTTGAAGATTTACAAAACGCGTTTTTAAGCAAGCGCATCGCCGCGATAAAGGCTTTATCGGCGGAAAAAAGTTCGGACGAAACGACCGCTCCGTCGTGCGTGAGTGTGCATTATCGTTCGGTTTATTCGGGGTTCGATTACACCCCGAGTATGGCGGCGTACAAGGCGCTTAAAAGCGGCGCGATAGCCGCGGGAATAATAGATTGCGCGTCGCTTGCGGGCGCGAAGGAATTTGCCGCAGCGTGCAAAGCGGCGGGCGTAGCGTACTTCGTAGGTACGGGGGTAAGAACCGATTTCGAGGGCAAAAAACTCAATTTACTTGCACTCGGCGTACCCGCGGGCGAAGTTAAGGCGATGCACAAAAGTCTTGCCGCGGCGCGCGCACTTAAAGCCAAACGCGTAAATTTATTGCGCGAAAATATAAACGCCAAGTGCGGAAAATTCAGGTTATACCTGCCGCCCACTTTAAAGATTTTTAAAAAAGCCAAAGCTGACAGCGCGGAAAATTTATACAAGGCTCTCGCCGAGAAAATAGCGCGCTCGTATGCCGACGAAAACGCGGTAAAAACTTTTTTGACCGAAAACCTCGGGTTTAACCTCTCCGCAGAGGACAGCGAAAAACTTTCGGATAAAAACAGCGCGTTGTATCTTTCCGACCTTGCAACCGTCTTGCGCGCAGGGTTAGGGTTTAAGGATATGCGCGAAAAAGTCGCATCCGCGCAGGAATTCGTTTCTTCGGCAAAAAAATTCGGAGCATTGCCCGCCGCTATATACGACGGCTCGCCGACGGACGACTTTTTCGCGCGGGCAAAAAAACTCGGCGTAAAGTGCGTTTGCGTAGAACCCGACAAGCAGAATATCGACCTGCGCGCGTTTTACGACAAAGCGATTTCGGTCGGCATACTGCCGCTTGCGCGCAAAGTTTTGGACAGACCGAGAAAAAAGGTTATCGAGCCGCAAATAGACGAGGAAACTTTCGCGCTTTACGCGGAATGTTCTTTGGCGGTATGCGGACATCAGATTTCGGTGGACCTTTCGCGTTGCGACGGAATATTCAGCGAAAAAACGGTAAATTCTTTGCCCGACTTAAAGGCGAGGATAAAATTGTTCTCTAAAATTAGCGGCTAATTTTTCATTAGAGTTGATATTAAAATCTCAATTTTTATCTTGTCATTGCGTCAATACCGAGTGAGCAAACTTGCTTGCAAGGGTTTGCGAGCGACGGTATTCATAAAACGATAAGCGTTTTTAATAAAAACGCTAAAAACCGTCAGGTTTTTGTAAAGCGATAGCCTTTATCGTTGAATAGGGTAAAAGCGACCGCGGCAATCCCCCTGAAAAAGTACGCGGCATATACTCCGTACTTTATTCCAAGGGAT
>CAVLAV010000191.1:0-4448 GCA_963660735.1 bacterium | reverse complement strand
CGGTATACCCACCGTAATTAAAGCACCCCGCCAAAGCATACGTTTCGTCGGATTCTATAGAAGAAACCTGATTGAAATCATGCATTGCATAGCCTTCGGAAATTGTTTGTATGGCGTTCATTTTAAGCTCAAGCGATTCGGTTTCCATAACGCCTTTCCAGACCGATTTCATCAAAACGTCGTCTACCGATTTTACATTATCAAGTACTTTTTTAAGAGGAGCGTATAATTCGGTCGTGCTTCCGTCGAGATCGAAAACGAATTTTGCGTTTCCGTTGAGTATATCGCCCGAATATGGTCCGCCCGTTTCGCCTACGGGCGAAATAAGGAAACACTCTATGCCCTGTGCTCCAAAAACAAGCGACGCGTTGATCTGATAAGCCAATTCGTTATATGAAGGTTGTCTGCACTTATCGCCATCTACCGCTGCAATCCATTTACCTGTCTGAATAAAGTTCCAGAATGCCGATTTATATTTCGACGAATACTTTGCCGCATATTCGAGTTCCTGTAAAAATTTCGGAGTGATTTTTTGCATACCCGTTCGCCACGGATAATCGTCGTAAGAAAAGACCTGCGGACGAACGGTATCTATAAACGCTTCGATATAAGCGTCCCATCCCCAGCCGTTATTTATTTTTTTAGCAATTTCGGTTTCTTTTAAACCGGCTTTATTCGCAAATTCTTCGGAAAAACCGTTATATTGCATAGTCGAAGCGATTGCGCCGCCACCCACACAGTTATTAAGCATAAGCTTATCCGGATATTTTGCAAGGAACAAATCCTGAGCTTCTTTGAGCGACGGCGCAGCGGCTATACCGAGTTCGTCGGTATAATTTATACCCGCGAAACAATTGTAATCCGCCCATTTTTCAAAACCAGCGAACATCGCTTTTTTTATCGATTGTTGTTGCTCGGCGGTCATTTCCTCAAAAGGCGTAAGTTTACCGTCGGAGTAAAAAATGTTTCTGAATGAACCATACCATGTTCCCGAGCCGATAAGCGCGGCCATGCCGTATTTATCGCACAATTCAAGATTTGCTTTCGTCCAGTCATCCCGCCCGTAATAACCGCCTACTCCGTCCATAAGATTTATGCCGAGTTCTTTCATTTTTGAGTATACGTCGTCAGTTATAGACGACGGATAAGACTGTCCGTCAATGGTAATTTCGCCCATCGGCGCGATGTAACTCATTACGGGCATAACGTCATCGCCGAGTTGCGAAACGACATACGCGTAAGGCGTTTCTTCCTGCATAACCTTGCCCGTCTTTATTTTTCCGCCGCAACCCGCAGAAATTAGAACGGAAGCGGTAAGCGCTGCCGCTAATATTTTTTTGATGTTCATCGATTTTCTCCTTTGATTTTATAAAAGCGGCGAAAGTGTTCCATCGCCGCTTCTATTACTCGGTATTTTAGCCGACTCCGTATTTAATTTTAACGGCTTCACTAGTCAACGCATCGTTTTCGCCCGTTTTCATAACGCCGTATTTTTCGGCAAGCGAAATCCATTCCGTTGCAAGTTTTTTAACGTTTGCGTCGTCAAGCCCGTATCTTCTTGCGTTATACAAACGCATATATGCAGGCATCAATTCGGCTTTTTCAAGATTGGTTACATAATCGGCTTTTTGTTTTTCTGTGAGATTACCGTTAGTTTTTACAGCCTTGATCGAATTTTCAAATAAATCGACAAGATTATTCATAGTCTGAATACGCCAGTATTCGTCCGACCAGAAGTTACCTGCATACGAAAGCATAACCGCGCCTTTATCCGCAATCATCGCATAGTTCACGTCGATAAGCCTGTGGAACGTGAGCATATTTTCATAAGCGTCTTCGCCGAAATAGTAATACAAAAATTCGTTTCTTATCGCTTCGACGTCGGCATCGAGATTCCAGAACAATTTAGACAAAACGTATGCGTCTATATTTTGCTGATAAATATTCTTTTCGTAATACAAACCTTGCACGAACGTGTATTCGTTGCCCGAATTATAGAGCAATTTCATCGTGTCTGCGAACGTTTGCATTGTGGGATAATACCAGAACGATTCGGCATACCATGTGGCGTAAGTCCATGTCATAAGATGATTTGTAACCTTTGCCCAACTTTCGTAAACGCCCTTGGTTTCGTCATTTTGTCTTTCATCGTTCAAAGAGTAATAATAAATGCTGTGGATAGGCGCATATTTGATATACACGTTATCGGCAGGCACAACGCTTGCGTCCAGAATTTCGCCCTTAGAGTCAAGCGGAGCGCGTTCGGTGTAATCATAAGCGAACAGACAGAATTTAATGTTTCTGTCAAGATTTTCGCTCTTGATCCAACTTTGAATTTCAGCGTTTACCGCATTGACAAAACGAATCATAAGTCCGCTTGCTTCGTATTTAACTCTTGCCGCTTTACAGTCGTCGCATGGGCACCCCATAGGTCTGTCCGCCTGACCGAGCATGTACCATTCGGATTCTTCGTCTTCAAGAATAATCGATTTAAGAGAATCGGTAACCATTTTGAACGCAGTCTTTTCGGTAACCGTATCGCCCGTTCCGTCCTCTTTTATACCGCTCGTATAGCAAAGATCAAGAACAGTGCCGTCGGTCGCCTTATAAGTCGTCATATCCTCGCCGCTGCCAAGGTGTGCAAACGCAGCGCGATAATCGGGCGTAATTTGTCCGTCGTCACCGAGATATTCGGTAAGCGAAACTATACCGGGGAAGGTATGCGCAGGGTTGCCGAATTCGTGCCATTTCGTGCTGCCGCCCATATTTTCGGGCATTGGGCAATAATCTGTGTTAAAGCGCATGTGCGCCACGTATTCGGTCTTTTTACTGAAAACCGAAGTATTCAGATAGGCTCTTTGCTTAAACGCGGGGCGATAAGTTTTATCGTAAGTTTTAAGCATGATTTCCGATGAATGAGGAACATGAGTGTAATCTTCGGTTAAGAATTTAACGCCGAAAGTGTGTTCGATAAGTTCGAATGCGCCGTACATAACTCCGCGGTCGTTATAAGCGTTAATGATTACGTTATTGCCGTAAGTGAAGATAACGAAACCGTCGGCGTTAAGCGCGTCTTCGGATAAATCGACTTTACCGTGCTTTTCTTCCGCCGCTTTATAAACGGAGGTATCGCCAAGGGAAATAATCGACGAGTTTTCGCTGAGAGTTTCGTTTCCGCCCTTTACGATCTGCATTTGCTTTCCGCCGACCTGCTCGTAATAATAAGCGATTTGCTCTGCCGAATACTCTTCGGTCGAAGAAGCATTTTCAGACAGAACAATCTTATAAGGCGTTTCGGCTTTTAACATATCGCCGATTTCCTTTTCTGCCGTCGTCTGATCATTGTCTTTTTTGAATACGACCACGCAAATAACCGATACTGCAGCTATTATTACACAACAGACAACTGAAATTATCGAAATAAGAACTTTTTTGTTTTTCATGTTACTTCACCTCGAATTCGTATCTTGCTATCGTAAAGTTGCCGTCGGAATCAAACGCGTAATATACGATTGCGTATTTGCCCTTTGAAAGTTCGAGCGTATCGCCCGCAGCAACAACGCTGTACTTCAAATCTTGTTTTTCGAGCATTATATACGAAACTGCTTTTTTATCCGAGTCGTCGTTATTATCGGAAATGGTTGCGGCAAGCACTTTAACCTTACCCGAATACGTTTTTGAATATGAGCCGCTTAATTTGATTTCGGGGGCTTGTTTATCAAGCACTCTGTACACGAACTCATAAACGGTAGAATTGCGGTTTCTGTCCGAAACGGCGTAAGATATAATATATTTACCCGCTTTAGATAAATTTAACTTATATTCCTGCGGAGCAACGCCCGAAAGTACGTCGCCGTCGGGGGTACGAACGGTCATCTTTATCGAACTTCTGCGGCAAATTACGTCGTACGCATAAGCCATAGGAATATTCAATTCGGTGCCGAGTTCGACAAACTCACTATTAAGTTCACCTTTAAGCGCAAGCGCAGGTGCGCACATATCGCCGTAAGCAAGGTTCATCTGCGCAAATTTCTGATTCGACAAAGTGTTAAGAACCAACTTATTGCCGACCTGTCCGCCTGCAAGCTCAAACAATACGAATGCCTTCCCCTCGTCGAAGCCGTCAAAAGGCAACCCGTCGCTCCATGTTTTTATGTTGCAAACTTTATTGCCGTTTCCGTCGTAAATCGCGGCGGTCGTATCGTCGAACGAGAAAGAGAATTTTCTGTATTTTGTAGTTAAATCACTGCTGTCTACAAGGTTATCCGTGCAAGTAGACAATGTGCCGCCTTTCAAGCCGTTTACGTTCATAACCGGACGACGGGCGTTTGCCTTATCGATTGTCAGAACCAGATTTTTTCCGTTAACCGATTGCAATATAATATTAACAGCGGTAAACGGAACGTTATATCCGCTTTTACTTTCCAACCCTAAACTATTGTAAAGGC
>CAVLAV010000190.1:0-4454 GCA_963660735.1 bacterium | reverse complement strand
TTGAAAGCGTCGATTGTATCGCCTACTTCGCACTCGTTCTCTTTCAACGTTTCGAATGCTTGCTTGTAAAAGCGCTCTTTTGGCTCGGCTGTGTCGATAATTACAGGCGTTTGCCCACCACCTTTGCCCATCGCTTCGGTAAGTGTTGGACTGATTCCGTCAGTTCTCGGTGTTTGGTGCTTTTGCAGTCCGCCAAGCACAAAGTCTTCAGCTATTTTCAGTTCGGTGTTACCGCCCTGCTGACAATGCACGGTCGGGGCGATACCGTCAGGTTCATACACTCGCTTACTGATGTCATGCATCTTATCCCACTTCTCGCCTACCACTTCTCCGACTTGAACACATTGCGGTTCATGAAAGTCCCTTGCTCTTAAACATGCCGCTATTCCGTTCTTTGAGCGAATACTGTCTCTTCGGCTGTTAAAAGTTGAACGTAGAATGCTTCGTATCGTGCTTTCCTTGAGATAGAACTTTTCGTCGACCTTTTCGTCAATCATATCTCGCAGGCGAATAGTCAATTCCTTGGGTTTCGGAAACACAAAAGGCTCGTGTTCGCCCCTGATAGATACGCAGAAAACCCTTTCACGATTCTGCGGAATGCCGTAGTCCTTGGCATTCAACACTTTCCAATAGTTCGTGTAGCCGAGTTCGGAGAGAAAGTCGAGCCATTTATCGAAGTCCGCTTTGAACTTCTTGCTGACAAGGTTCTTGACGTTCTCAAGCAATAGGTATTTCGGGAGCGTTCCTTTTTCCGATGCAACACGCAATAATCGCTCGACTTCAAACAGCAAGCCGCTGCGAGTTCCTTCCCTAATGCCCGCACCCTTGCCTGCGACCGATATGTCTTGGCAGTTATGTACGATTGTGCCGTTAACCGTAAAACTGTGATTATCTTCCACCGTTAAATCATAGACTCTTCCCTTACCGCAACTCTCGGCTTTATAGAACGGAAACCAAATATATCCGTTCTCATAGAACGCCTTATCTTGTTTTTTCGTTTCTTTTCGAAAAGTTATCTGATACGAGTCCCTTTGATGAACTTTCCTGCCCTCGATTACATACTCGCTCGGTCGTATCGTCTTGTATATCGAGTATGGTCTATGATAGGCTTTTGCGATACATTGACCTATTCCGTATATCAACTCTCGGCTGACGCTCGTTGCTTTCCATACCCCCTCGCTGAAACACCCGTCTGCCGAAAAATATCCGTCGAGAAACGCTCGAAGTAAATCGATAGGTAAGTCGAGAATTGTTTCGGTCAGACGCTTTTGTGCCGCGCCGTTACCGAATTGCTCTACAAACAAACTCATTTCTTTTAGCGGAATATGGAATTTATATACGCTCCGCTCTTCAACTAAAACGTATTTGAATAATCCGCATAGTTTATCGGCGATTTCTTCTTTTTCATCTTTAGCGCAACAAATGACGATACCGCCTTGTCTGCGCGCCCAACCATCTCCCATATATCTTCCTATCACCCACCAAAAACGGGGATTATCCATATGTTTTCCCAAGTTGTTTCGGTGAAACGTTTTCGCCCCGCGACAAAAATAAAAGCCATTCCACATAGGAACGACTTGTTTCGCGTTTACGGCTATGCCGATATAATCGTTTCGTTTTAGGTTTCTCACTTCCGTCCACTTCGGTTCGAAAAACTCTCTTTGCCTTTTTCGCTTACCGTTATTGTTGTATCGGCGACGCATTGTTCTTGCGTAAAATCTATGATTTGAAGTACAGCGAATTTCATCGAATGCCATTCCTTGTAACTTTACTATGTCCTTTTCGCCTTGGTCGTAGTTTGCAGTCACTCGCTTCCACTCGTTTTTGTGTGTTAAAACCAAATCGCCTTCTTTTACTTCATCGATCCGCTTATACCCTTTGTTTGTCAATACTAATGCATCGCCCGTAAAACACGGGAACGAATACGTCCAAAGGTCAGCATCCGGGAGTTCTTCTATCTTGCGGATATCTCCGAGATTGTTGGCTTTGCCGTGCATTGCTTCGTAGCTTCTTATGGCATACTTATCTATCTCGCTTATCGCCACTACTTTATGCGCAATGCCGATATTCGTTAATGCCTGCGTTTGCGAACCGATACCCGCGAACAGTTCAATCAATCGCAACGGATTTTCGGTTGTGTATTCCGTCATGCTTTACCCCCTAATAGTTTTTCCATTATGTCATCGTTCGGGTTTGTTTCGTCCCACCTTGACAGTTTGCTTTCTCGTACCACGATGTAGATTTTGTTCCACACTTCGTTGGTTTGTTTTAGATACTGCTGCGCCATACCAACGAACGGGGATGGCATCGGCTTGCCGTTCTGGTCTTTTACGAGCAGTCCGTGCTTGGTGTTCATATCTTCGCATTCAAGCCATCTCGCTTTGCAAAATGCGTACTCTTCCAAGTTGTACGGCAGTATCCCTTGCGTACACCCGATGCTTTTCAGCCATGCGTACACGGTCTTGTATATCTCTTTTGCTTTGGCTGATAAATAAGAAGGCGGTTCGCTCGGCAGTTCAAGTCCGTTGTCGGTTGTGAAGTTCACGACTTCTATCGGACGCTTGCCGGGATTGCCTTCCAGTATCTTTTGCGTGACCGCTTTCTTCGGTCTTCCCGCGCCCGGTCTTGCTCCACCGCTTGCCATACTGCCTCCCTTTTGCAGCCGAGCGAAGCGAACGCCACGAGCGACTGCGAGTATTTTTGATTTCCTTTTGATTATTTTGATTTCCCGCAAAATCAAAAAGGACGGTTGCCCGTCCTTCAATACTTCGTATTGGTTTTGATTCCTTTGATTTTTCCGTTTGATTTTTGATTTCGCGTTTTTTTGTGTTTGACCCCGCGCCCGCTGTCGAGCTTGAAATCTATAGATTTCAAATATCCCCCTCCCGGCACTTGTTTTTTCAATAGCACATATTTTACACCGCTATTGCACATAATTCTATTGACAAATCGTTTTGGTTTGAGTATAATAGTAATAGAAAACAAGTAGGAGGTGCTTTTATGGCTAATGTTAACGTCACCATCCGTATGGATGAGAATCTTAAGAAACAAGCAGAAGAACTTTTTTCTGACTTCGGTCTTTCGTTTAATGCCGCCATGATTATGTTTACGAAACAATCTATTCGCGAACAACGTATTCCCTTTGAAATCACTCGTAATACGATTTCTATGGCATCGAGCGACGCATTATCTTCCGTTTCCAAAGAGCTTATCGACCAAAATATGACGGCATATAAGGAGCTTGCGAAATGATTTGGCTCTCTCGTGACCAAGTAATTTATTTGCATAGCGAACTCATTAAAGCAACGGGCGGTTCGGACGGGCTTCGCGACGACAACCTTTTACAATCGGCACTGCTTTCACCTATGCAGACGTATAACTCTGTCGAATTATTTCCGTCTTTAATCGATAAAGCTGTTCGATTGGCTTGCGGTCTTACGCAAAATCACCCGTTTATCGACGGGAACAAACGTATCGGCGCACACGCAATGCTTGTAACACTGAAATTGAATGGGTTTTCCCTATCCTATACCCAACAGGAACTATCTGCCGTTTTCTTGAGATTAGCGTCGGGCGAAATCGCTTACGATGAATTAAAAGATTGGGTTCAATCGCATATGGACAACGAGGTGACTTAATAGTCCCTCGTTTTTCGTTTCCACCGACTACCTTCTTCCGCACTTTTTCGGGAATGGCACGCCCAACATAGGCTTTGCAAGTTGCTTTGGTCATACTTCGCACCGCCTTGCTTGATAGGAATTATATGGTCTACCATAGTTGCTTTCGTATGCTTTCCTTTTTTCAAGCATTCCGCGCACAGCGGGTGCGAAAGCAATTGTAGTTTCCTTACCTTCAACCATTCGGGTGACTTATAAAAACTTTTTGTGAAGTTATCTCTGCCGTACTCGTTGTATTGCTTGTCTATGAGCCGCTTGTGTTCTTCACAATATCGCCCGTCTACAAGCTTGGGACAGCCGGGATAACTACATGGTCGTTTTGGTTTTCTTGGCATATTTATCTCCTGCCTACACTCTTATTATATCCGTGGTATTGCACCATTTTGGTTCATAATGGCTCTGCTCTGTCACTTTTTTTAGACCTCGGATAAACAGTTGGAAACAATGGCTATTGCCTTGTCTCTTCGTCTTGCCAAAGTGTTTCTTCCAAGGTAGTATTTCTTGCTCATTTCTCGTAAGGAAACCCTTTGGAAATAATGCAGTTTCAGTATTTCGCCCATTTCGCTCGGCATACCCGCCACACACTCTTCTATTGCCGTCACGCATACAAGCGTTCGGTCATATACAAGACCTTGCTTTTTCTTAGCAAGTCTTCTCCCGTGAGCCCTACCGCTATTTTTTCAAGAAGCTCGGATTGCTTTTCGGAAAAGTATTTCATTCCGAGTCGGTATCCATCGGCTATGTACACGCCACCACCATTCCCCTGAACCGTGTACA
>CAVLAV010000189.1:0-4466 GCA_963660735.1 bacterium | reverse complement strand
AAAAAACGGCGTTGGAATACGGCATTACGAGTATACCTACGCTTATGGTTTTCGTAAACGGCGAACTTAAAGAAAAAACGGTCGGTCTGACCACTAAAAGCGAACTTTCCGAAATGCTTATTAAATATATCGGATAAAACCTCGCCGCAAACCTGTTTTTATTGCAGGTTTGCGGCGCTTTTTTTAACAGGTGATTTTTTAATACTTACTCGGAGAAACGCCGAAACGGGCGTAAAACACTCTGTTAAAAGTTCGCATACAGGAAAAACCGCAATCGTAGGCAATCTCGCTTACGCTTAAATTAGTTTCGCTTAAAAGTTTAAGCGCGCGGTTCAGCCTTAACCCGTTTATATACGCGCGGAAGTTTATTTTAAGTTTGTCGGCAAATATGCGCGAAACGTACCCTTCGCTTATAAATAACTCCTTGGCAACGGATTTAACGGTAATATCTTCGCGGTAGTTGTCTTTGCAATAGTCTATAATCTGCGTTACGGTATCCGTTTTTCGCGGGTGCGCTTTCGATTTTTCAAAAAGAGTCGGCGAACTCAAAATTTTACCCGTAAGCAGTAATAAATAGGCTTTTTTAACCGCCGCGGAGGAATTTTCGTAATCGGCGAGTATTTCTTTTGCAAGCGGCGTAAGTCGCATATATTCCGATTCGTCCCGTCTTATAACGGGGCGAACGGGCGCGTCCGAGTATAATTCGTTTTTTATCTCGGGTAAAAAATCGGGCTGAAAAATAAATTTTCCCACTTCCACTTTATCGGAAAGTTGTTTGTAGCCGTGTACCGCGTCGGGGAAAATTATCGCTATATCGCCTTCGCCGAGAGTAAATTCTTCGCCGTTTATATTCGCAAGCGCGTTGCCTTTAAATATAAAAATTATTTCGACTTCCTCGTGTAAGTGCGGCGGAAAGGCAATCTTGTCGTTGCGGTATAGTTTTACGCCGTCGTTTATTTGGTGAATAACTGTCATAGTGTTGTTTTTGTCCAAAATTGTGCCGTTATTGCCTTAAATTATATCATAAAATAGGTTAAAATACAAGCGATATGATTATTTTTAATATGATTATTTTTAATGACGATTTTAAAAGCGAATACTCTCCCGTTTTCGTGCCGAACGCGCCTATAAAGAATTATTCGGCGTATATCCGTCCGCAGGACGACCCGATCGCGATAGAAAACGGCAAAAAATGCGTTGAGGAAATAAACTCCGATTTCGTTTGCGACCTTGAAAAAAACGAGGCTTACGCAAAGGCAAACGGCGGCGCGCCCGACCTTATGTGCCACGTTTCTACCTTTTATATAATAAACGGAATTATTTACGCCACTTATTACGCGAGCGAAACTTGCGCGGCGGAAAATCCCGTCAATCAGGAGGCGCGTCTTGCAGTCCGTCCGCTCGACGCCAAAATCGACGAGCCGAGCAAAATTTTTACCGTTCAAAAGGCGGGCGACGCTCTTTCGGGTAGAAAAATTACCAAAGTTTACGATACCGTTTCCGCTTACACGGGCGGCGATATTATTTTCGTTTTGTGGACGGCGCAAGTCGAAAACAATTATTACAGGCTTTACCGCGAATTTAATATAAAAACCGAAAAATTCGGCGAAATTAAAGTTTGTCGCATAAAGGCGGGCGGCGTTACCAACGATTTCTCTACGAGCGGCATAATTTCCGCGCTTGCGGCTAATAAAATTCCGCAAAAGAGGACCTTCGAGGATATAGCTATAATGCAAAAATTTACGCCGCGCACGGAAAACGGAAAAACCTATTATTATACGGGCGCGTATTCGGGGTATCTTACTTTTATTGTTAAAACCGCCGATTTCATTACTTGGGAATACGTTTCCGCGCCTGATTTTATCAACTTTTCGCTTTGGGAAAATTCGACTTACTTGCGCGGCGATAAGGCGTATTATTTTACGCGGCAGTCCGATTGTTCCTACGGCTTTTTAATCGTTTACGATATTGTAAAAAACGAATGGCAAACGCCCATACTTATAGCCGATTGTTCGTCCCGTGCGGACTTTTTCGAGTATAAGGGCAGGCTATATCTCGTAAACGCGCCTAAAAATCGCGAGGGTTTCGCCGTTACGCTTATAGACGAGGACGATATTTCCAAAAGTCGCCCCGTCGTATTTGCCGACCTTAAAACGAGTTTGTTTTATCCTTTCGTGCAAATTTATAACGATAAAGCGTATATTTCTTACACGGTAGACCGCAAGCATATTCGTTTATCTCGTTTCACCGTCCCGCAGTAGAGGATTAAACTGTCATTAGACTTGTGTCAAAACCTCAAAATTTATTGTCATTGCGAGGGAGCATAGCGACCGCGGCAATCTCTCAAATCAAGTGCGTCATATTGAGCGTAGCGAAATATCCCACGACCTAAGTGAGGAGTATATGTTCGTCAGTTCTTCGGTGGGATTCTTCACTTCGTTCAGAATGACGTGCTTATTTTATTTGTCATTGTTAGGGAGCAAAGCGACCGCGGCAATCTCCCGGGAGGGGTGTTTTATTTCGTACCTTATTCGTTGTCTTCATTGAAAAAATATGAGGATAAGTTTCTCTTATACGGGGTATAAGAAATTCTAATATGATAAATTTATGAAAAACGGTTGACAATATAATATTAAAAGGTATATAATGGTTGCATAATTTGAGGTAAAGATTATGCAAAGAATAAACTCCTTTTATTTTTATTATTTTTATTTGGGCAGTCATAGTTAAATATTAACTACGATATTTTTTCGTTACGGAAAAATCCGAATAAAAGGGAAAGACTTATCGTGGGGTACGGTAAGTCTTTTTTCTTTACCTTTGGAGGTGTTATTATGTTTATAAAAAAACTTTTGAAAAAACTCGTTTGCTTTTCGCTTGCAACCGCGCTTTCGTGTACGGCTATGCTCGGCGTAATTTCGTGTAAAGCAAAAACCGATTTCACAGTTGGTATTTGCCAACTTACCAAACACAGTGCGCTCGATAAAGCCACGCAAGGTTTTCAGGACGCGCTTAAAGAAGAACTCGCCGCGGCGGGTAAAACCGTTACGATAGAGTTCAATCAAGCGAACAACGATCCGTCGTCTTGCGCAACGATAGTCAATACCTACGTTTCGCGCTCGGTCGATTTAATTCTCGCAAACGCCACGTCCGCGTTGCAAGCGGCGGTAAACGCAACCGTAACCATTCCTATATTAGGCACTTCCGTAACCGATTACGGCGTTGCTCTCGGCATAGATAATTTTAACGGACTCGTCGGCGGAAACGTGTCGGGTACGAGCGATCTCGCTCCGCTCGAACGGCAAGCGGATATGATGATCGAATATTTGCCGAACGCTAAAACGGTAGGTTTACTATACTGTTCGTCCGAGGTTAATTCGGAATATCAGGTAAGGGTAGTTAAGGCTCGGCTCGAAAGCAAAGGCGTAACTTGTAAAACCTATAAATTTTCCGACAGTAACGAACTCAATTCGGTTTGTACGGTAGCGGTAAACGAATGCGACGCGCTTTACGTTCCCACCGACAACACCGTTGCGGACAACGCCGTTATGATAGACGGACTTTGCCGTAAGGAAAATAAAAAAGTCCCAGTATTTGCGGGCGAAGAATCTACTTGCAGGGTTTGCGGTTTTGCCACGCTCACCGTAAGTTATTACGAGATAGGACGAAAAACGGGCAAAATGGCAGCGGATATATTGCTTGGAAAAGCGGATATTTCGCAAATGAAAATCGCTTACGACGATAAACCGACGGTCAAATTCAACGAGCAGATATGCAACGATTTAGGCATAAAAATGCCGACCGAAAGAGAGGTAGTATGATTATTTTGAACGCGCTCCCGGGCGCGATAGCGCAGGGACTTATTTGGGGTATAATGGCGATAGGACTTTTCATATCGTATAAAGTGCTTAATTTTGCCGATTTAACCGTGGACGGCTCGTTTTGTACGGGCGGCGCGGTGTGCGCCCTGCTTATGGTAAACGGAGTAAACGTGTGGGTCGCGCTTATCGTCGCGATTATCGCGGGCGCGTTGGCGGGACTTATCACGGGTGTTTTCAACACTCTTATGGGTATACCCGAAATTTTAGCGGGAATACTCACTCAACTCGTACTGTGGTCGGTAAATTTAAAAGTCCTCGGCGGCAGTAATTTAAGTTTAAGCGCGCGTACTTATCCTGTACTTATTTCCACTTTGTCGGTGGGCAAGTCGCTTATAATCGCCGCGGCGTTTTTAGTCGTTATAATAGGCGTTTCGTATTTGTTTTTCGGTACTGAAACGGGTTCGGCTCTCCGCGCGACGGGCGCAAACCCCAAAATGGCAAGGGCGCAGGGCATAAACGCCGCGTTTTATAAAGTGTTCGGGTTGGTTATTTCCAACGCGCTCGTCGCGCTTTCGGGCGCGCTCCTCGCGCAGTACCAAGGTTTTGCCGATATAAATATGGGGCGCGGGGCGATAGTTACGGGAC
>CAVLAV010000188.1:0-4481 GCA_963660735.1 bacterium | reverse complement strand
CCTTGCTACCACTATGACGCAAAGCAAGGAAAATATCTCTGCCGCACTGGCAAACGTGAAAAAAGTAATTGAGAAAGGCGAGTTTAAGGGCGCGGAAGTCCTCGGCGTTCACCTCGAAGGTCCGTTTATCTCGCCTAAACACGTCGGCGCGCAACCTCTCGAATACGTTGCTACGCCCAAAGCGGAAACTTTTGACGAATACAACGCTATTTCGGGCGGAAACATAAAGATAGTTACGCTTGCACCCGAGGTTGACGGCGGACTCGAACTTATTTCGCACCTTGCAAAAATCGGCGTAGTTGCGTCGGTCGGTCATACGGGCGCGAAGTATAAAGACGTGGTAAACGCGGTAAAGAGCGGCGCAAAAAGCGTTACGCATACTTATAACGCTCAAACGCCTTTACATCATCGCGAGGCAGGCGTCGTCGGCGCGGCAATGCTTTTAGACGAACTTAATTGCGAAATGATTTGCGATACTATTCACGTAAGCGTACCCGCAATAAAACTCGTTATTAAAAATAAACCGCACGATAAATTCACGCTTATTACCGACGCAATGCGTGCAAAGGGTATGCCCGACGGACTTTCCGAACTCGGCGGACAGCAGGTATTCGTTAAAAACGGCGAGGCGCGCCTTGCCGACGGAACTCTTGCGGGCAGTGTGTTAAAAATGAACGTTGCAATTAAAAACCTCGTTGAAAAGGTTGGTATAAGTTTTACCGACGCAATCGACTTTGCGACCGCCAACCCTGCCAAGAACCTCGGCGTATATAACGAGCGCGGCAGTATTGACGTAGGCAAGCGCGCGGATATAACGATTTTGGATAGAGATTTTAACGTTTTATATACTATTCGCGGCGGCGAAATAATTTACAAAGCGTAATAATTGATAGTTTAATGCAGTTGCAGGTTGAAAAACTTGCAACTGTTTTTTTATTTATCCATTATCGGCACTCCGCGGCAATCTCCCGGGAGGGTGAATTTCCGCAAGGCATATACTTTTTCACTTCGGTCGTGGGATTCTTCACTTCGTTCAGAATGACGTGTGGTTTTGTATTTTCGTCGAGGGGAAGTGGCACGAAGTGCCGATAGGGGATCTTATGTCATATTGAGCGCAAGCGAAATATCCCACGACCAAAGTGAAAAAGTATATGCCTCGTCAGTTCTTCGGTGGGATTCTTCACTTCGTTCAGAATGACGTGTGGTTTTGTGTTCTCGCCGAGGGGAAGTGGTGCGGAGTGCCGATAGGGGATAAATATGGCGGACTTTTTTATACACCGATATTGAATAAATTTATAAAACATTTTATTTTGATTGAATAATATACAAAACGGGCAAAAAACGGCAGTGATATAAGTAAAACTTTTAATGCTCGTTATGATATAAAAAAATCGAATATGAAAACTATATGAAAACAATAGACTTTTTTGTTTAATTGTGATATAATATAGGCATACTTAATCAAAAAAAGTTCTTTCCTTAAAAACTATTTATATTTTGGCTTTGTTTTTTGCATAAAATATGAATAAAAGGTAAAGGCTAATGGGGACTGAAAGGGTTGCAACCCTTTCGCCGTTGCGAAGCGACGGCGAACCACCCTTAAATGGTTGATAAGTTGCGGTAATAACGCGAAAGCGTTAAATATATTATTGGAGGCTGAAAAAATGAAAAGGCTATTGACACTTTTGCTTGCTTTGGTTATGGCGATAGGCTGCTTTGCTTCGTGCAAAGGTAATAACCCAAGTTCAAGCAGCGACCCCGGAACGAGTAGCAATACAGGCGACTCGGGCAGTTCGGGCAACACCGGTGATTCGAGTTCGAGCGGTGGCGACGAAACTCCTACCGTAAAGTACGAGAAGGCTTACGCGCCCGAAGACACAGGAACGGAAGTTACGAGAGATTTTACTAAAACGGAATACACTTATAATACTTATACCTCCGTTTCTCCGTCGAACTGGAACGAGTTGACCTATCAGGATAACAACGATACTCAAATAATGAATTATCTTGCAGGTTCGTTTTTTGGTTTTGATTTTAAATACGATTCCGAAGGTAAAATTATAGACGGCGAGTTCGAGGTTAAATTCGACTTTGCTACCGCCTTGGAAGACGTAACCGACGTTTACGGCGCGGAGTATGGGTTAGACCCCGAAACTCCCAACTACGTTTGGAAAATTACCATAAGAAAAGACGGCAAGTGGGACGACGGCACGCCTATAAAAGCGCAAGATTTCGTCTACTCTATGAAAGAGCAACTTAACCCGCTTTTCAAAAACTATCGTGCGGACAGTTATTATAACGGTTCGGTAAACCTCGTAAACGCTTGGGAGTACGTGTTCCAAGGTACGACGGACTGGTTTGCCGCAAGCACCCCGTATAAAACTTACACCGAAAGTTTGGACGATAAACTTTACTTCTATCTCGGACAAAAGGTGATAGGAGAGGGCGATGATAAAACGGTCGTTGATAGTTATCTTCGTACTTCAATGGGTTTCCCTGCTACTTATACCGCAGATAGAGTTGCCTCATATTTAAAAGCAAATTACGTTGAAGATTTGGCTACCGACGTCGTTGCTCAAATGGAAGGCAAGACTTTTGCCGAAATTAAGGCTGACGCAGCTATGAAAACGGAATGGGATAAGTTGATAGATTGGTGGCAAACCGAGCCTAACGAGGAACTCCACTTCTTCGTTACCGAAGCTACTTTGCCCGAACTCGATTTCAGTGAGGTCGGTATTAAAGCGGTGAGCGATTACGAAATAGTGGTTGCAATGACCGATCCTATCGTGTTTATCGAGGACGGTAAGTTGACTTATCACGCTCCTTATGAATTTTCTTCTTTGCCGCTCGTTCATAAGGCGAAATACGAGGCAAGTAAAGTTGCTCCCACTACCGACGGCGCGCTTTGGACTTCCACTTATAACTCTTCGCTCACGTCTACCGCAAGTTGGGGACCGTATAAGTTGACGGATTACCAAAGCGGTAAATACTATAAACTTGAAAAGAACTCCAATTGGTACGGCTGGAACATGAAGAAATACGACGGCAAATATCAGACCGACGCTATTTCGTGCGAAACTATCGATAAATACGAAACGGCTTTCCTTTCGTTTAAGAAAGGTAATCTCGACGATATCGCTATAGACGTATCGATTGCGGCAGATTACAAGAATAGCGAGCAAGCGTACTTTACGCCCTCCGATTACGTCGGATCTATTCAATTGCAATCCAACGCCGAAGAATTAAGGAAGAGAGAAACTGCGGGCGTAAACAAAACTATTTTGACTTATGCCGACTTCCGTAAAGCGTTGTCGCTTGGTCTTGACAGGGAGGATTTCGTTAACAAGTGTACTACGAGTTCGCTTGCAGGTTTTGGTCTTTATAACTCTATGCACTATATCGACGTTGCCAACGGTATAACTTATAGGTCTACCGACGCCGCGAAAAAAGCGTTGTGCGAGGCTTACGGTATAGACTTGGATGAGTACAGCGATTTAGATGAGGCTGTTGCAGCAATAACCGGTTATCAACCTGAGCAAGCAAAAGCGTTAGTTGATAAGGCGTACGACGCGGCACTTGCAAACGGCGATATAAAAGCGGGCGATAAAGTTGTTTTAGTATACGGCTCTTCCGCTGAAACTGAATCTGTTAAAAGGACTTTTGATTACTTGAATAACGCTTGGAAAACCTTAATGGTTGGCACTAAGTTAGAAGGTAAGTTTGAACTTACTTTTGACGCGTCTTTCGGTTCGGACTGGGCAACATCTTTCAAAGCAGGCGGATATGATATTTGTTTAGGCGGTTGGACCGGCGCTGCTTGGAATCCGGGATACTTTATAATGGCTTATTTAAGTCCTTCCTATATGTATTCGCAGGGGTGGAATACCTCGGCTCACCAAATTGAAATTACAGTTCACGGCGTAGATGCCGAAGGTAACGTTACCAACGACGAAGACGACGTATATACGAGTGAGCGTACCATATTCGGCACAAGTGGAAATTCCTGGTACGAGTTGCTTAACGGTAAATACGGTCAAGGTTTCCTTAACGACGAATTCCGCTGTGAAATACTCGCGCAAATGGAGGCGGAAGTTCTTAAACAATACTATACCGTTCCGTATGCAAACAGTTTCTCGGCAACTTTACATTCGTTCAAGGTTGATTACGTAACTTATACGTATAATACGTTCTGCGGTTACGGCGGTATAGAAAATCTTAAATATAACTATACCGACGAGCAGTGGAAAGCTTACGTTTCTCAAAACGCTCAAGGCGGAGAGTTGAATTATAAGTAAAATTTAATTAACGCGAGTTAATATTAAAGCAGGAGGGGCATTGCAAGAATAATACTTTTGCATTGCTCCTTACGGCTTTTTATACTATTTTTTATAGACGAGTAAAAGTCTTAGATGTCCTATGTAAAAAAATGCGGCTGACGCCTTGACCCTTCGACTACGCTCAGGGTGACGGACTACTCGTCA
>CAVLAV010000187.1:0-4490 GCA_963660735.1 bacterium | reverse complement strand
GTGTACGGCTATCGTGTGTCCGACCATTTGAGGGAATATCGTCGAACTTCTCGACCACGTTTTGAGTACGGTCTTTTTGTTTTCCGCGTTAAGAGCCTCGACTCTCGCAAGCAATTTGGGCTGTACGAAAGGTCCTTTTTTAATGCTTCTGCTCATATTCTTACTCTCCTCAATTTATCCTTTTGATAATAAACTTATCGGTCTTATTCTTCTTCTTTCTCGTCTTGTATCCGAGAGCGGGTTTACCCCACGGAGTCATAGGACCTGCGTGTCCGACGGGCGCTTTGCCCTCGCCGCCGCCGTGCGGGTGATCGCACGGGTTCATCACCGAACCTCTGACGGTAGGTCTGATACCGAGGTGGCGGGTCTTACCTGCCTTACCTATTCTCACGATTTCGTGATCGAGGTTGCCTATCTGACCGATAGTTGCCTTACACTTAACGGAAACGTATCTCATCTCGCCGCTGGGAAGTTTAAGCGTAGCAAGTCCGCCTTCCTTCGCCATAAGTTGAGCAGCCATACCTGCGGATCTCGCCATCTGACCGCCCTTGCCGGGTTGAAGTTCCACGTTGTGAACCATAGTACCTACGGGAACGTTTTCAAGGGGAAGGCTGTTGCCCACCTTGATGTCCGCGTCCGCACCCGAAACGATTACGTCGCCTACGTTAAGTCCTACGGGAGCGAGAATGTATCTCTTTTCGCCGTCCGCATAACAAACGAGCGCGATGTTCGCCGTTCTGTTGGGATCGTATTCGATGGTCTTTACGGTCGCTTTGATACCGTCTTTATTTCTCTTGAAATCTATTATACGGTACTTTCTCTTGTTGCCGCCGCCGTGATGGCGAACGGTTATCTTACCTTGCGCGTTTCTGCCCGCGGTGTGTCTTTGATCTTCGAGCAAAGACCTTTCGGGTTTGGTGCAAGTAATTTCTTCATAGGTGCTTACCGTCATAAAACGGCGCGCCGGAGAAGTCGGTTTATATCTCTTAATACCCATTTTTCTTTTCCTCCGCCATTATTGCAACGAATCGAAGAACTGAATGCTCTTGCTGTCTTTTTTGAGAGTAACTATCGCTTTCTTCCAATCGGAAGTGTAACCTTGCGACCTGCCCATTCTCTTAAGTTTGCCGTGATAGTTCGCGGTGTTTACTTTGGCGACCTGAACGTCGAATCTCTTTTCGATTTCGTTTGCGATTTCGATTTTGTTTGCGTCCTTGGCGACGACGAAGGTGTACTTCTTATCTTTAATCGTCGCGTAACTCTTCTCGGAAAGAAGAGGTTTTATAATGATATCTCTTTCCATTATTCTCCGTAAACCTCCTGCAATTTATCTACGGCGTCCTTCGCGATAACCACTACCGCGTTTTTAACGACGTCGTAAGTGTTGAGTTCGTCAACGGGAAGGGTCTGCAAAGATTGAAGATTGCGAGCCGCTCTTATTACGAGCGCGTCGTTGTCGTTCATAACCATAAGCACGGTCTTGTCGAACTTGAAAGCGTTCATAAACGCGACCATTTCTTTGGTCTTGCCGTTTTCAACGGCGATGTTGTCCACTATTACGAATTCGCCGTCCGCAACCTTTTTGGAAAGTGCGGAGAAAAGCGCGGTACGCTTAGCGGTGATGTTCATCTTCTTGCTGAAATCTCTCGACTTGGGAGCGAACACTACGCCGCCCTTTATCCATTGCGGTGCTCTTATCGAACCTTGTCTTGCGTTACCCGTGCCTTTTTGACGCCAGGGCTTTCTTCCGCCGCCTCTTACTTCGGTTCTCGTCAAAGTGCCTTTCGTACCCTGACGCATATTAGCAAGACGCGTAACTACTGCCTGATGAATAAGCGGTTCGTTGTATTCTATTTCAAACAATGCGCCGAGGTCCATCGCTCCGGTTTCTTGTCCTTTCATATTATATACTTTTACGTTTGGCATAATCTTCACGCTCCTTATTTAACGCTGTCGGTAACCGTTACGATTCCGCCTTTCGGTCCGGGGATAGCACCCTTTATAAGGAGTACGTTCCTTGCGGCGTCAACCTTGACTACTTCAAGGTTCTGAATAGTTACTCTTTCGTTACCGTATTGTCCCGGCATATGTTTGTTCTTGAAAACTCTCGACGGACTGCTGTTTGCGCCCATAGAACCAACTTCTCTGTGAACAGGGCCTACGCCGTGGGTCATTTTAAGACGATGTTGATTCCATCTCTTGATAACGCCCGAGAAACCGTGTCCTTTGGTAAGTCCCACAACGTCAACCTTGTCGCCCTCGGCGAAAGTTTCGACGGTAAGAACTTGTCCCACCGAGTATTTGGCGAGATCGTCCACTCTGAACTCTTTCAATACTTTCTGCGGTTCAACGCCCGCTTTTTTGAACTGTCCGTTGTCGGGTTTGTTGAGGTTTTTCTCCTCCGCTTTGCCGAAACCGACTTTGACCGCCTCGTAACCGTCTTTTTCCTTAGTCTTGATTTGGACTACCGGGCAAGGACCTGCCTCGACGACCGTTACGGGGATTACTTTTCCGTCGGCGGAAAAGATCTGCGTCATTCCTAATTTTTTACCAATGATTGCTTTATTCATAGATAAAGTTCACCTCCGAATTATTTCCGTGTTTAATTTTTCCCGATTAGAGTTTAATTTTTACGTCCACGCCCGCGGGAAGATGAATGCTGTCGAGTATTTTTGCGTTCGTCGAATAAATGTCGATAAGTCTTTTGTGAGTCCTTATCTCGAACTGCTCTCTGCTATCCTTGTACTTGTGGGGGGAACGAAGAATCGTAACTACTTCCTTCTCGGTGGGAAGGGGAATAGGTCCGCTTATTTTAGCACCCGCTTTCTTCATCGTTTCGACGATTCTTTCGGTTGCCTGATCTACGGTTTTGTTGTCGTATGCCGCCAACTTGATTCTTATTTTCTGACCTGCCATTTTGCTACCTCCGATTTTATACTAACGTAATGTCAACGCTGCCGTGTGTGTCGCGTGCTTTGCAATAAAAAAATCACTCGCCGCTGTGTGTTTTGCGAATGACCTTATACTGCTTTTGCCCGCAGTTAGTCGCAGAGGTCGAGCCTCCGCCTTTGTCAATGAAAATTATCTACTCTACTTGTTCCGAGATTCCGGAGTCGTCGGACGAGCGTGAGTTTAAGTAACTTTTCATCTCAACCCTATTCAACACAGCCTGTATATAATACCATATCCGCCAAGTAAAGTCAAACGATTTTAATAAAAATTTTTTAAATTTTAAAATTTTTTTCGCACTCCCCTTTTCTCCTTGCGAGCCCGCGTATATTGTATATATGGTTACAACCTTACCGCACCGAAAAACGAAAATGCGGCGGATGGGGTTTACCCGTCCGCCGCATAAGCGTTATCAAAAAACTTTTTACACGGTTTATCGTTACGACGATTAAAAATACGGTGATTTATCTTACGCTTCTCTTCGGCATTAAATTTTTAACTATATTCCCGATTATCGTTTTACCCGCCGTCGAATTCATAAAGTCTGCGTTCACACCGCAAGAACCTTGCAGGTCAATCGTTAAACTGCCGACCGAGCCTTTACCGAATTTCCACTTCGCGTAAATGGGAACTTCGTAATCGCCCGTTAAAACGAGATATTCTTTACCGCGCACTCTCGCGCCGTAAAATCTACCTAACCGAGGAGAGTCTATTCGCGAAGTTGCAACCGTTACTTTTACGTCTTGCCCCGTAACGGAATCTTTCACCGTTTGCTCTTCCGTAATATAGGTTACGCCTTTTACTACGTCCGAAGTTTTATCGTAAGCGTTTATATAAAACGGCTCGTCATCGTTCACCGACCTTATTTGCGGAGCGTTAAGTTCTTCACGCAAATCACCGGGCAACCGCGCCAAGTTTCCATCTGCATAAGACAAAACCTTTCTTCCGCCTTCAACTCCGCTTTCTTTTCCACCCGCCGCGTCGATAAGTTCCTGCATAACGGAAGTATCCCCCTGCGACAATCCCATACCGACTATAGAAAGTGTAATTTTGTCCGACGAGTAATTATTGCGAAGCATCGCCTTAAGGTCTTCTTTATTGTCGCTCATCATACCGTCGGTTATAACTACTATATGCCTGCGGGCAACTAACTTATTTGCTTTAAGCGCGACGGAAGCGGACTGTACCGCTTTAGCAAACATCGTTCCGCCGCCCGTTGAGTCAATCTTCTCGTTCAACTCGTTCAGAATAGTTTCCTTTTGCGTCATCGGAGTAAGCGGAACGATAAAGTTATCACAAGAATCGAGCGTCGTTACGCCGACGTAATCCCATTCGGTTAAAACGTTAATCGCCTCGCTCACAGCATCTTTCGCCCATTGCAAATAAGTAATTCCGTTTACCGTAGCGGACATAGAACCCGAACGGTCGATAATAAACGTTACCGCTACGGGCGGAACATATTCGGCTGCATACACAGGCAACATCGACCCTAAAAGCGAGTTGTTTAAATCTTCGGCGCGATACAAGTTGGCGTTATCTCC
>CAVLAV010000186.1:0-4492 GCA_963660735.1 bacterium | reverse complement strand
GGCGCACATCGTTACCCACTCGGCTTCTCGGGCGATACGGTAGTCAACTGGAAATTCCTCGATTACGAGCCGTATTTCACTTCGACTTCCACGAATATCGGTTACACTTGGTGGAGCCACGATATCGGCGGACACCATTTTGGCGAAAAGGACAACGAACTCGCCGTAAGATGGTTGCAGTTCGGCGTATTCAGCCCGATCAACAGACTTCACTCGACTGCGAAAATGGTGCTCGGAAAAGAGCCTTGGCGTTATGACGACGGCGTGAGTAACATTCTCGTCGAACAGTTAAGACTGCGCCACAAACTCGTGCCTTATATCCACACATATAACCACTTGACGCACGAGTGCGGAAAAGCGCTCATCGAGCCTATGTATTACGCGAACCCCGAGGACGAAAAGGCATACGAAGCGTACAACGAATATTATTTCGGAAACGAATTGATCGTTGCGCCGATAACGAAAAAGGGCGCGGACGGAATCGGAAGTGTAAAAGCGTATTTGCCCGAGGGTAAATATATGGATTTATTCACTCGTCAGGCATATTTCTCGGCGGTGGGCGGCAAAACGATAACGGCGTATCGCGGACTCGGCAGTATTCCCGTGCTTATGAAATACGATTCGATCGTCCCTTTGTCGGAAGATAGAGGAAACGGCTGTGATAACCCCGAAAATCTGCGCGTACTCGTGCTTGGAAATGCAGCAAAGTTCACGATGATAGAGGACGACGGCGAAAAGTCCGTTCTCAAAACGGAGTTTTCGGCAAGAGAAGAGGGCGGAGTAGTTCGCTTCGGAATAAAGACGGACGGTGACAAGTCAGTCGCACCCGAAAAACGCAGAATCACCGTCGAATTTATGGACCTGCCGAAAGGAAAAGTTGTTTCTTGTGCGGAAAACGGAGAAAAGATCGACTTTTCCGTCGCGCATAACGACTGTCTTAAAGTTACTTTCGAATATTGCGGCGGCGAGGTGATCGTTAAAATCAAAGCGGAAGAAAAAGTTTTCGACAATGCGAAAGATTCGCTCGCTTATACGAAGAGTAAAATGCTTTCGGTGCTCGAAAGATGTGCGGGCGACAATATGAAGAAAGAAGCACTTTACGACAAACTTTCCGCGGCGAAAGACAAAACCGAGTTCTTGTTGATACTCAACGAATCTTTCATAAAGAACGTGAGAAAAAAATCGATCAAAGAATTCTTCGAAGTCGAATAAATAATCCGAAATCTTCTTACATTGTGGCGCTTTGTTCGGCGGAACTAACGGAAAAATAGAAAAAACACGGTTGAAGATATACTTAAAACGAGAATCCGTGTTGGCGATCCCTTCGGATAGCGCACATGAAGTGGCAGTATACTGCCTAAAATAAAGTATTCTTAATATACAGCGGACAATAAACTTATAGTTTGCTGAAAATAGAAATAATCCGCATAGGAATCAAATAAAAATGCAATTCGATTTTAACAATCACCTTAATAACGAAATATTACAGCAAAACCGCTTAAAAGCAAGAAGTTATTTCATTCCTTACGAAAACAAAGCGGAAAACACGGGCAATATCGCGGGCGCGAAAAACACGACGAGATGCCATTCGCTTTGCGGTAAGTGGAATTTTGCGTATTACGAAAATATCCGTGAAGCGTTCGAGATAGGCGAGCAGATTTATACCGACGAAATAAGCGTTCCCGATGTTTGGCAATTTGCAGGGTACGAAAAACCGTTTTATATCAATGTTGCTTATCCGTTCCCCGCAACGCCGCCTTACGTTCCCGATTGCGCTCCCGGCGCGGTTTATAACAGGAAATTCAGTTATGAAAAGGCGAAGAATTTATCTCGTTCGATAATAACTTTTCAGGGCGTAAGCGCGGGTTTCGATTTGTTTATTAACGGCAAATACGTCGGTTACAGTCAGGGCAGTCATTACTCGTCCGAGTTCGATATTACCGATTATTTGTTTGACGGCGAAAACGATATCAAGGTTATCGTGTATAAATGGACGACGGGCAGTTGGTTCGAATGTCAGGATATGCTCCGTAACAACGGCATTTTCCGCGAGGTATACATTACCGACGTAATCGAGAACGGCGTTTATGACGTTTCGTGGACTTGTAAAAAACACGGTAACGCCTATGATTGTAAAGTTGCCGTAGAAATGCAAACGGAAAAAGCGAGCGAACTTTGCGTTACGCTTACCGATAAAGACGGTAAAGTCGTTTTTACGAATAAGCAACAAGTTAAAAACGAAAGCGTTATTGAGTTTTCCGTTGAAAATCCGTCGGAATGGAACGCCGAAAATCCCGCTTTATACGATTTGAGTTTGTCTGTTTTCGTGAACGGGCAAGAAGTCGAAAACGTAAGTATTCCCGTGGGTTTCCGTACTTTTGCGGTAGAAAACGGTGTATTTAAGGTGAACGGCGTTCCCGTAAAATGCCACGGCGTAAATCATCACGATACCACGCCCGACAGGGGATGCGCTTTAACCACGGAAGATTACGAAAAAGACTTCCGTTTAATGAAAGATCTTAATATCGACACGATAAGATTTTCGCATTATCCGCCGTGTCCCGAGGCATTGGAACTTTGCGACAGAATGGGTTTTTACGTCATCGACGAAGCCGACCTTGAAAATCACGGCGCGTTCTTTATGAACGAAACGATCGACTATTTCAGCAATAGTCTTGAATATCTTGCGGAATATCTCGATAGAATTGAACGGTTATACGCACGCGATAAAAATCACGCGTCGATAATTTTGTGGAGTTTGGGTAACGAATCGGGTTTCGGCGAAAACCATAAGAAAATGGCGGAACTTTTGAAATCTTACGATAAAGACTTGCTCATTCATTACGAGGGCGCGTGGAATTGGGAAGGCGAAAACGGCTTCGACGTCGTTTCTATGATGTATCCTTCGTGCGAAAAAATGGTTGAAATGATGAATAATCGTCCGAACAAACCCTTCTTTTTGTGCGAATACGCACACGCTATGGGTGTCGGACCTGGTGGACTGAAAGAGTATTGGACGACCATATATAAAAACGAACGCTCTATGGGCGGTTGTATATGGGAATGGTGCGACCACGCTTATTATGCCGAAAACAAGAAAGATTTTTATTTCGGCGGTGACGGGAACGAGTGGATTCACGACGGCAATTTTTGCGCCGACGGAATGTTGCGCGCCGACCGTGATTTAACTTCGGCTGCTTATGAAATCGCAAACGTGTATCGTCCGTTCTATTCTAAGCTTCTCGGCAACGAACTCTCTATAACAAGTCGGTTATCGTTCACTGGTTCGAAAGAATACGAAATAGAGTGTAAAGTGATTAAAGACGGCAAAACCGCAGAAGTTGCGATTGATCACGACATAAAACCGCTTGAAATTCAAAAATTCGATATTTCGGAACCCTTTTGCGGCGAAAATGTTTTCGTCGAATTGACTTATGAACGTAACGGTAAAATTTGCGGAAGCGAACAGCATGTGGTAAAAAGAACGTTGCCCGTTATTACGCAAAAGCAAGGTGGAGAAATACAAGTAACCGAAAACGTAAAATATTATATTTTCGATTGCAGTAACGTAAAATATTATTTTTCAAAGCATACCGCTACGTTTGAAAGGATAGAAAAGGACGGTAAAAATTACCTGTCCGATAAAAAGTCTTTGTTCTATAATCCGTATGCGGCGGTAAATTCGTTCGTGCCGAATATCTATCGCTATAAGATGGATAACGATATGTATATCAACGGAAAATGGCGTGAACACAGGTTCGATATGATGTGGAACAGGGTACTTTCGTATAACGTCGAAAAAGTCGGTTGCGATTATAAAATCACGGTCGATAGTTTGTTCTCGCCGCCGAATCGCTCGAAAGAATTCACAAATAAATTCGTTTATACGATTTTCGTAAACGGAGATTTAGGCGTTGATTGCACGCTTGTAAGAGAAAACAACAATCTTCCTTACTTGCCGAGATACGGTTTCTTACTCAACCCGAACGAAAATTTGTTCGATAAAGTCGAATGGGAGGGCTTTGGCCCGAACGAAAATTACAGCGATTACAAAGAAGCCGCAAAGGTCGGCACTTATTCAAAAGATATTAAAGATATGTTTTACGAATACGTCAGCCCGCAGGAAAACGGCGAACGTTGCGGCGTTTCGTATTTGTCGCTTTTCGGCAAAAACGGCGCAAAACTTTCGGTTTACGCAAAAGGCGAGTTCTTCTCGTTCAAAGTGAATGATTTTATCGGTAAAGATTTGTTGAAAGCACGGCATATCACCGATTTGAAGCGCGGCGAAACGCTCGAACTTGCAATCGACGGTTATTTTTCGGGCGTCGGTAGCAACAGTTGCGGACCGGATTTGCCAGAAGATAAACGTATAACCGATAAGGTGTTAAAATTCGAAGTCTGCTTACGATTTGAATAAGATACACAAACTTTTTAAGGTAAACTCAAATGATGAAATCGCAAGATGATACAGTAAATACGTTGAAATATTATG
>CAVLAV010000185.1:0-4496 GCA_963660735.1 bacterium | reverse complement strand
TTCTGCTGTTGTGATTGTTCCTGTTCCATCAAGCGAAACCCTGTATGTGTTAGCTCTCCATTGCGCGTACAAAACTACAGTTCCGTTGTTTTCAGTCGTCAGGTTGCTGACGGATGCAGAATTATCATAACTCGTTCCGCTTCCGTCGGCTTCCGTATTCCAACCGACAAAAGTATATCCCGTGCGGGCAAATCTATTTGCATTCAGATTTTGCGCCGTCGCATATACGAACGCCTGATTATCCATTCTACCGGAAGTGCTTCCGTTTCCGTCAAATCTAACGCTGTAATCAACTCCAACCCAATGAGCATAAAGAGTCGTATTAGATGTTTTATCCCAAGTCTTTGCACTCGTTAAATCTGCATTGTAATATTTCGTTCCGTTGTTTGCAGAATCATAATATCCTGCAAAAATATATCCTGTTCTCGTAGGAACGCCATTGATTGAAGGCATTTCGGAGTCATACGTTGCAATTATACTTCCGTTGTTGCCGTTGCCGTTATTATAGTTAAACGATACGGTATAAGTTCTTGCCTCCCAATAAGCATAAAGTGTTCCTGCACTTGACTTATCCCATTTGTGCAAACTACTCATCGAAGCGGAATAGTATTGCGTACCTGTACCATTTCTTCCGTCAAAATAACCTTTAAATATGTACCCCGTTCTGTTCGGTGCGGAAGCGGACGGCATATTGGCGTTAAAAGTCGCCGCTACGCTTGTAGTTCCGCCCGTTCCACCTTGGCGGTCGAAAGATACGTTAAACGTCTTGCCATTCCAACGGGCGTAAAGCGTCGTATTTTCCGCTTTATTCCAATTTCTGACGCTCTGCATTTCGGCATCGTAATACTGAACGCCGTCTGCATCGTAATAACCTGCAAAATTGTAGCCCATATATGTCGGAGCGGTTGCCGTTGGCATTGCAGAATCATATATTGCGCTTACAGAGTTTGTTCCGTTTACACCACCGTTTTTGTCAAACGTTACGGAATAAGTATTTGCTTCCCATTTCGCATAAACGTTGACGATTGCGCCATCTTCACTCGAAAGATTAAGCACTTCTTGTTCGTTTATATACAGAGTGCCGCTTCCGTCACTATTTGTCGTCCACCCCTTGAAAGTGTAACCCGTTAAGACAAAACGGTTTGCAGTCAAAGTATTCGCCGAATCATAGGTCAGCGTTTGATTGCTCATTGTTCCCGTTGCTTTAGAATTGTTCTTATTGAATTTTATAGAATAAGTCGCAGGAGTCCACTTTGCAAAGAGCTCAATATTGCCGATACTTCCATTCGGAATAACCTTTACTCTTTCATTATCATTGTAATCATTACTCGTATACCAACCACCAAACACGTAACCGAGTTTTGTCGGATTTTCAAGCGTTATCGTAGTAGAAGCAACATTATATTTTTCGGGATTTTCCGAAGCATTCGTTCCGCCGTTCAAATTGTAGATAATAGAGTAATCAACAATTTCCCATACAGCGGTATATGTTCTATCCCCCGTACTGTTATTACGAATCGTTACGCTAATTACTGTGCCGGTAATATCCGTTCCCATCCAACCGACAAACGTATATCCTCTCTTAGTCGGCGCATTAAGCGTAATATCTCCGCTTTCAATCGTGTAGTTTTTCGGATTATCGCTCGTAAACTCGCCGCCATTCAAGTTATAAATGATATTATAATTCGCGAGCGTCCATTTTGCCCAAAGTGTAATATCTCCTGTACTGCCGGACGTAATTGTCGTAATCTTTGCGTCAGCCGTACAGTCTGCATTCGTGTACCATCCGTCAAACACATATCCGCGGCGAGTCGCGCTTTCAAGATAAATATTCGCACTCGTTACAGCATATTCGGAAGGATTCTTTTCATTGTTTACACCGCCATTCAGGTTGTATGTAATTGAGTATCCGTCAAGCGTCCAATTTGCTACATATTCCCTGTTTCCAATACTATTCGCGCCAATAATAACGGTAAGTGTAGGTGCGGTCAAATCCGTTCCCGTCCAACCGGCAAATATATAACCTGCTTTTGTCGGATTTTCAAGCGTTATATTGCTATCTTCAACGGTATATTGCAATGGATTGACTCCATTCACAATACCTCCGCCGAGATCATATCTAATTGTGTACTCGGTTGCGTGCCAATGTGCTTCGAGAGTTATATCAGTATCGTAATTCCAAACTCCCGCCGTTATAAGATTATCACCATAATACCAACCTTCAAAATCATAGCCGCGTTTTGTCGTTTCTTTCAGCGTGAACGCAGAATCGTAAACGGCATCTGCGGTTTTAGTCTCAATATCGCCGCCATTCGTGTTATAAGTAATTTTATATGTATTTGCCTTCCAAGAAGCGACAACGATTTTATTTTCTGTTACGGGGTTCGTAAAATCATAATTCCAAGACACAAAACTATAACCCGTTTTTGCAGTGGTCGGTGCTTCCGCAAAAGAATCTTCTTCAACCTTTTGATTCTCTACGGCTGTACCTCCGCTCGTATCGAAAATAACACTATAAACAGGGCGACGTCTGATTTTTAATGTATAAAGTTGCGTCGCGCCGTTCTCTGCCGTAACTAAAACATAATATGTATTGTCACCAACAGCGAGCGTTGCTGTTTTACTTGCAATCGTTTGATTCCCGTAAATATCCGAAGATAGAGTCCACGAACTACGAGAATTTACCGTAACAAGAGTACCCAAAGAAACCGAAGCGGTTGAATTCGATACTTTCATCGAATACTCCGTTTCAGTTACCTTCTCAAATTCAGCAAATTCAGCCTGCGTTCCTTTTACTTGTTCAGGAGTCGTCCATTTTGCATAGACGGACATATTGCTGGACAACGGTGCGTCCAACAACGAGTTTGCGGAAAACGGTTTTTTCCACGAATCCTTGTCCCAATACCATCCGTCGAATACATACCCGTCCTTTTCGGGATCGTTCGGCATTTTCAGTACTTCTTCGCCGTTGGTATTGATGGTAGCATAGACAGCGTCATCGACAATAAAATCGACCTTGAATTCCATTTTACCGCAAGCGGCAAACACCATCACTACTGACAATAGCAACATTAAAAAAGTGCTGACTTTAAGAACAGAACGTTTTAACATAATATCCTCCTCTGTCTTGTTACAACTTTTTATAATGACAAATTTAAGAATCTCTTGTTCATCTAATATGATAATAGATGAACATATTCCTGTGATTGAATCATCTATTTGACTAAAAATGTATCTTTTTCTTAAAATAAGTGCAAAAGATATTGCACTTTGCAATTCGTTGTGGTATAATAATTATGTATAAAGTCATCTATTATCATAATCAATGAACCGAAAGCAGAGTGTCTAATGCTCTGCTTTTTCTTTGCAAGTAAGTCTAAATAGATGACATTTTACCATCTACACAGTTCATCTATTAGTGTAATAGATGAACATTGAGTCGCAAAACGATCACCTATATACAGAAAATTGAAAAAATTTATTTTAAAGATAAGTCATTTTACGGGATAAGCATAAATTACTATTGACTTTTTTAGGAATTTTGAGTATAATTATAATGTAAATGTCGTCTATTACACTAATAGGCGACCTGTTATTTTACAGCATTTTTCCAAGCCTATTCATCATTTCTTTCTTATGATCCATCATAGAATGAGCATAACGATTCAGTGTAATCGTAGGGTTTTTGTGTCCCAATATTTCAGAAAGTGTTTTGACATCCATCCCACATTCAATCGCTCGCGTCGCAAACGTATGCCTTAAAGAGTGAAATCCTTTATGCTCGATGTGCAGTTCTTTTAATAGCAAATCAAAACTACGTTGATACGATCTGATATATAAAGGTTTCCCTTCACTTGAAATTATGTAGTCTGAATCACTGTTTTTCTTATGCTCTCTTAGCAACTGAATTATCCGTTTCGGCAAAGGTATTTCACGACGTGAAGAAATTGTTTTAGGCGTATCTTCAATTCTACACAATTTTCCATTTTCGTCTTTTCCGTCGTGACACGTCTTTGTTACCATAATTGTGCCTTTCGTAAAATCAACGTCGCTCCATTTAAGAGAAAGCAATTCACCTATTCTTAATCCTGTATACAGACACAAAACGACTCCAAACATTTTACTTCTTTTATCTGCAAGAACCGCTTGCTCAATTTTCTTTTGCTCGGGCAAGGAAAAGCAAGTTACAAGTTTTTCTCTCGGCTTAGGTCTTTTTATTCGGTCTGCAACATATCTTTTCGTTTCTCCAAGAGTATATGCTAATTTCAGAGAACTTTGAATTACAGTAATAATTCCATTTACAGAATTAGCGGATAAACCTTTTCCTGTGAGCAAATTCCCATTGTTCATCAATTCAGTCACAAACCGTTGTAGCTTTAAAGGGGTTATATCATCAAGTTCTTCATCACCAAGTTTATCTATGATATGTTGCTCCACAACTTGAGAATACCTTTCGTAAGTCCTTCTTTTTGCCGTCGGTTTAATGTAATTTTTAA
>CAVLAV010000184.1:0-4554 GCA_963660735.1 bacterium | reverse complement strand
GGGCTTATAGCGTATTGCTATCTCGGCGGGGATTTTTTCAATCTCGACGCGGCTGCAAGAAAAGTCTTGCTCGGCGCGGACGGCGCGGCGTATTCGCCCGACGGCGAAACGAGTACGGAACTTCTGGAAAAGTATTTCGGCGGCGAAAAGGTCGTTTTGCCCGATTATTTATCGGCAACGGCAACCGCGCTTAAAGAGGCGTGCAAAAATTCGCCCACGGGTAAAACTCTGTCGCTTATAGCCGTAAAAGGCAAATACGCGGCAATGCTTAAAATTATCAAAAATCGCGTTATACGCGACTTTATTCGCACTGAAATCGACTGTAAAAACGTTTCGGCGTATTTCCGTGCGAAAGATAAAACCGCCGCCGAGGAACAGTTTATCTCGGGCGGTAAGATTAAAAAAGAAAAACTCGCCGCCGTATTATATAAAGATGCTTCGCGCACCCGCAACGCGTTTTTGTTCACGCCGTACTTCGGTATGATAGACGAGTGCTTAAAGGCGAGAGAAAACGGCGAGCCTTTTACCAGACTCGAAAAACTCGCCGACGATTATCCGCTTAAAAAAATGGCGGGCAAAAAATACGAGATTACGGGCGTAACGCCTATGCTCGTATATTATCTCTATAAAAACGCCGAACTCAAAAACGTAAGAACGGTAATGTCGGGCAAACTCGCCTCGGCGTCGTCGGCGCTTATTACGGGGAGGTTGAGAGAAGTATATGGCGAGTAAACTTGCTATGATTGCAAGCGGCGAAAGCGCGCTTGCGTTTAAAGCCGCGGGCGTGGACGCTTATTACGAACGCGACGCGGAAAAGGCGAGAGAAACGTTTAAAAAACTCGCTAAAAAATATTCGGTAATTTTCGTTGCGGACGATTTGGCGGAAGTTCTTTCCGACCTCATCGCGAGAACGCTCGAAAAACCTTACCCCGTGGTGGTAACCGTTCCCGACGCAAACGGGAAAAGCGAGTACGCCACCAAGAAACTTAAAGAGGAATCCGAGAGGGTACTCGGCATAGACGTGTTAAGTCAACGCAACTGACGAGGTTAAAATGGAAGGTAGAATAGTAAAAGTATCCGGTCCGCTTATAGTGGCGGAAAATATGTCCGACGTAAAAGTCTACGACGTGGTTAAAGTCGGCGAAAAAGAACTTATAGGCGAGGTTATAGAACTTCGTCGTGACCGCGCGTCCATTCAGGTTTACGAAGAAACTTCGGGCTTGGGCGTCGGCGATAAAGTCGTTTCCACGGGCGAGCCGCTCTCCGTAGAACTTGCTCCCGGACTTATCGGCGGTATTTACGACGGTATTCAGCGGCCGCTCGAAAAAATCGTTCAACTCTACGGCGACCGCATTACCCGCGGTCTTAAAGTAGATCATATAGACAGAGAAAAATTGTGGGCGTTTAAACCGACTAAAAAAGTCGGCGACTACGTTGAAAGCGGCGACGTTTTGGGTGTGGTTGACGAAACGCCTATCGTAAAACATAAAATTCTCGTTCCCTACGGCGTAAAAGGTAAACTCACCGCCGTAAACGAGGGCGAATTTAATATAACTCAGACTATCGCTGAGGTTAAAACCGAAAGCGGCGAGGTAAAAAGCCTGTGTATGCTTACCCGTTGGCCTGTAAGAAAGGCAAGACCGTATAAGGAAAAACAGACTCCCGATATGCCTATGGTTACGGGACAGAGAGTTATAGATACGCTCTTTCCCATAGCGAAGGGAGGCGTGGCTGCCGTGCCCGGTCCGTTCGGCAGCGGCAAGACGGTCGTTCAGCACCAACTCGCCAAATGGGCGGACGCGCAGATTATAGTGTACGTCGGCTGCGGCGAACGCGGCAACGAGATGACCGACGTTTTAAACGAATTTCCCGAACTTAAAGACCCCGCCACGGGCGAACCTCTTATGAAGAGAACGGTGCTTATAGCCAACACTTCGGATATGCCCGTAGCCGCGCGCGAGGCGTCCATTTACACGGGTATCACGATAGCCGAATATTTCAGAGATATGGGTTACAGCGTGGCTATAATGGCGGACTCCACTTCGCGTTGGGCGGAGGCTTTGCGCGAAATGAGCGGCAGACTCGAAGAAATGCCCGGCGACGAAGGCTACCCTGCGTACCTTGCGTCCCGCCTGGCGGAATTTTACGAAAGAGCGGGCATAGTCAAGGTCTTGGGCAGCGAAAACGTAGTCGGTTCGGTATCCGCAATCGGCGCGGTTTCTCCTCCGGGCGGCGACCTTTCCGAACCCGTCGCGCAGGCTACTTTAAGAATAGTCAAAGTATTCTGGGGCTTGTCCGCCTCGCTCGCGTATAAACGCCATTTCCCCGCGATAGACTGGTTAATAAGTTATTCGCTTTACGCCGACCGTATGTCGGAGTGGTACGAAAAACACGTCGGACAGGATTTCCCCGTACTCCGCGCGTTCGTTATGAATATTCTGCAGGAAGAGGCTAACCTCGACGAAATAGTAAGGCTCGTCGGCGTGGACGCGCTCTCCTATAAGGACAGAATGACCCTCGAAACGGCTAAAATGATCCGCGAGGACTATTTGCATCAAAACGCTTTCCACGAGGTGGATACTTACACTTCGCTCGATAAGCAGTACAGAATGTTAAAACTCATCAAAAAATTCCACGACCTCGGAGTGGAGGCTGTGGATAATTACGCCGAACTCGACGATATTCTCGCGCTTCCGTCCAAAGAACGCATAGGCAGAGCGAAATATATAGAGGAAAGCGCGATAAACACGCTTGACGAAATAAGCGCGCAACTCGAAAGAGAAATGAAGGCGCTTTACCGCGAAGGAGAAAGCGATGTATAAGGAATATAAAACCATAAAAGAAATCGTCGGACCGCTTATGCTCGTGGAGGGCGTGGACGGCGTTAAATACGACGAACTCGTAGAAGTCGTGCAAGAGGACGGCAGCGTGCGCCGCGGCAAGGTACTCGAAGTAAAAGACGATAAAGCCGTGGTACAACTTTTCGAGAACACGCAAGGACTTAAAATTTCCACTTCCAAAGCCAAATTTTTAGGCAGAAGTTTGTCGCTCGACTTGTCCGAGGATATGCTCGGCAGAGTTTTCGACGGAATGGGCAATCCCCGCGACGGCGGCGCGCCCGTTATCCCCGATAAGCGTATGGACGTAAACGGCGAGCCTATAAACCCCGCCGCGCGCGATTATCCCGACGAGTTTATTCAGACGGGCGTTTCCGCAATAGACGGTCTTAACACCCTCGTAAGGGGACAAAAACTGCCCATATTCTCTATGAGCGGACTTCCGCACGCCGAACTTGCCGCGCAGATAGCGCGACAGGCAAAAGTGCGCGGCAAGGACGAAAAATTCGCCGTAGTGTTCGCCGCGATAGGTATCACTTTCGAGGAAGCGCAATATTTCGTAAACGACTTTAAAAAGACGGGCGCGATAGAAAGAACGGTGCTTTTCACCAACCTCGCAAACGACCCCGCCATCGAGCGTATAGCAACTCCGCGTATGGCTCTTACCTGCGCCGAGTATCTCGCGTTTGAAAAGGGTATGCACGTACTCGTTATAATGACCGACATCACCAACTACGCCGAGGCTTTGCGCGAGGTTTCCGCCGCAAGAAAGGAAGTCCCCGGCAGGCGCGGCTACCCCGGTTATCTCTATACCGACCTCGCCACTATGTACGAGCGCGCGGGCAGAATTCGCGGTAAGCAGGGGTCTATAACGCAAATTCCTATCCTCACTATGCCCGAGGACGATAAAACTCACCCCATTCCCGACCTTACGGGTTATATAACCGAAGGACAGATAATTTTGTCGAGGGAGTTGTATAAAAAGGGCGTTAATCCTCCTATAGACGTACTTCCGTCGCTTTCAAGACTTAAAGACAAAGGCATAGGCGCAAATAAAACGAGGGAAGATCACGCCGATACTATGAACCAACTTTTCTCCGCTTACGCTAAAGGTAAGGAATGTAAAGAACTTTCCGCTATTTTGGGCGACAGCGCGCTTTCGGCAACCGATAAACTCTACGCAAAGTTCGCCGAGCAGTTTGAAAAAGAATACGTTGCGCAAGGTTTCAATAAGGACAGGTCTATCGAGGAAACTCTCGATACGGGTTGGAAGTTATTGAAAATTTTGCCGCGTTCCGAACTTAAACGTATTAAAGAACAGTACCTTGACAAGTATTTGGGGGCGTAATGGCAAGACTTAACGTCAACCCCACGCGAATGGAACTCAAAAAGTTAAAAGCAAGACTTTCCACCGCGACGAGGGGGCATAAATTATTAAAAGATAAGTCGGACGAGATGATTCGCCGCTTTTCCGTTATAATCCGCGAAAACAAGCGTTTGCGTTCCGCGCTCGAGGGGCAACTTAAAGATTGCCTCGGCGCATTCGCGTTCGCTCGTTCCACCGCGCCTGCGGAGGATTTCTATAAGGCGTTTTCCTTGCCCGTTTCGACCGTGAACGCGGAATTCTCCGAAACCGACGTAATGGGCGTGGTAGTGCCTAAAATAACCGTTTCCGAAAGTACTTCGGACGAGGATTATCCCTACGCTTTTGCGGAAC
>CAVLAV010000183.1:0-4601 GCA_963660735.1 bacterium | reverse complement strand
AGGCTATGCTCGTCACTATGATTTACTTAAGAAAGAAGTATTATATCTGCCTCCTTTGCCCGAGCAATCAAGAATAGTGAGTCAAATAGAAACAATATTGTCCATATTAAAAGACGAGGCTTAAACCTCGTCTTTTAATATATCAATTAGCATTGATATTTTTTGTACTATGCGGCACTGTTCTTTAATTGGTGGTAATGCGAATATAAGGTTTCCTATCATTTCATTATCGATAGTAGGAATAGTAGATCCCTTGTAATTTTTTGAAAAATCCACCGTGGAGAATAGATAATACATGAATCCGTTATTCAGTAGTTCGGACGGAATTAAAACACCTGTATTCAAATCCACCAACGATTCTTGATTCAAAATTCTTTTTTTATTTGTTAGCAATGCGCCGCCATTTTTAGGAAAAATAAAAGAGTTTTTAGGGAAAGTAATGCCCGTATAATAATCATTAACATAATTTTGCGCCACTTCCATAAAAATCTCATTACCTTGCAAATTCATATCTCCCACTTTAAAGTACGGAATCTCTCCAAAATCGGAAAGTTGTTCTGCTTTCGGGGTTTTCCCAGACGTGATTATTGCTATCTCTTTTAGTGTAATCCAGCACCAATTAAATGGTAAATCGAAAGGCATTGTGTCAGATATTTTTTTATTGAATTTCCCGACCTTCTCATAATAACAGTTATCATCTCCTTTGTAGATGTAACTTTCAACGTATTTTTTACCTAATTTTGCTTTACGTTCGGCACGGATGCGCTCTAATAATATGCTCGCCGGCTCGTCGTTTTCGTCCTGCGGAACAAGTTTCCCTTGTATAGCAAGTTCAAGGATTTTTTTCTGAATTGTTTGTTGCAATATGTCAATATCTGCATAATAGTCGTTAATTAGTGTTATTTGTGTTGTTATTTGATTCAAGATAGAGACGATTCTCTCTTGCTCGTCTTGCGGTGGGAGTGGAATGATTGTGCGCTTTAACATATCTTGTGTCAACTGATTGATTTGCTTTGTGTCATCACTATTCAACACTTGTCTAAATTGATTAGTATTGAGAAAATAATAGACATAATTGTAGCAATCGGTTCTTAAGATAGCCATAAATGCTCCGAATGCAACATTCTCGTCTAAATTCATATTAAAAATTGCACATTTACCAACTAATGCTTTGCTTCCATTCCTCGCACAAATGACTATATCGTTGCGTTCAACTAATTGATTTTCACGGACTATTGTTCTTACTCTTACCAAATCAGACAAATCGATTTGATTGTTTTTTATGTTTGAAGAACGTAAAACAATCGTTCCATCGCTTACAATGTCTGTGGGTTTATATGTCAAACCAATATTAGTAGTCCCAATCGATGAAATTCTACTCCAAGCCCAACCTTCGGGTAGGTCAAAAGGTATCTCATCTTGTATGTTTTTTACGCTTCCGTCCGAATACTTCTCATAATAGCAATTATCATCACCTTTGAAGATGATGGTATCGTCTTTAACGTCTTTTGCTTTCAGTTTTCCTTCACGAACCATTTGCAATTTTTTCTCGTGGATACGCTCCAACAAAACGGAAGCCGGTTCGTCGTTCGGATCTTGCGGAACAAGTTTGCCCCTTATCGCAAGGTCAAGAACTTTTTCTCTCAATGCGGCAGTATCTATCACAGGTCAATTCCTCCGAGAATACTTTGAAGTTTGGCAACAGTATCCGCTATGGCTTCGGTTTTGCTTTGCATATCGGCAAGCAATTCCGTTACGGTACGTTCGTCCTTTTCGCCCAAATCCATCCATTTGAAATCAAGCTTCAATAAATCGCGCGCATAAACTTCTTCTTTGGAGAATTTTCTCCAACGTCCGTTCGGATTTTCGGCAGAGTAGGTTTCTTTACGATCCTGCATATGTCCGGTGCAATAACACTCGACAAATTCGTTAAGATTCTCTCGTGTCATAGGCTTGGTTGCCATCGTATGTTTCACACCAGTTCTGTAATCATAAACCCAAATATCTTCCGTTGGCTTTCCTTTTTCAAAGAAAAGCACGTTTGTTTTTACACCACCGGCGTAGAATATGCCGGTAGGCAAACGCAAAATAGTATGTAAATTAAAATCCTTTAAGAGTTTTTCACGAACTTTAGCCGTTGCTCCGCCGTCGGTCAACACGTTATCGGGTAAAACTATAGCAACACGACCACCGGTTTTTACAATCGACATAATGTGTTGCAAGAAATTTACTTGATTGTCTGACGTTTTTACAAATTCCGGACGACTCGCGGAAACATCCATACTACCTTGCGGCCTTGTGCCGAAAGGCGGATTCGCAAGTATAACATCATAAAGTCTGTCGGAGGTATCAAGGAGAGAATCCTGACAAACAATAGGGCTTTTTGCCGTGCCTATATCGTGTAAATACAAATTCATCGAGGCAAGCGTTACGACGAGAGCCGTATTATCCGCACCGAAGAAAGCATTATTTCTAAGAAAATTCTGCTTTGAAATCTCTTTGCTTTGTGTTTTCATATGGTCGAAAGCAGCAAGCAAAAATCCGCCTGTTCCACAAGCCGGATCGGCAACGGTTTCGGTTATTTTCGGATCGGTTACGTCAACCATAGCCTTAATCAGCGAACGCGGTGTAAAATATTGCCCAGCGCCGCTTTTTTTATCTTGTCCGTTCTTTTCAAGAATAGATTCGTAAATTGCGCCTTTGAAGTCGCCTTCCATCATATACCAGTTTTCGCCGCCAACCATTTTGATAACTTTTGCAAGATGGACAGGGCTGTCGATTTTATTTGATGCTTTCGTAAAAATAGTACCGATAAGCCCCGTATCTTTCGCTAATTCTTTTAGAATTTCTTCGTATTTATCAACAAGGTCTTGTCCACTCAAACCAACAATGTCTTCCCACTTATATCCTTCAGGAATAGCACTACCTAACCCTAATTCTTCCTTTTCATTATCCATTTTTAAGAAAAGAATGTACGTGAGTTGCGTAATATAGTCGGTGAATCCAACACCTGCCGCAGCAAGAACGTTCGCAATATCCCAAACTTTTTTTACGAGAGTTGCTTCGCTTTTTACCTGTAAATCTGCCATTTTATGCCACCTTTAATATGAATTTTGATAATTGTTGCAGTTCTGTTGTAAAAGTCTTTCCTTGAGACTTGAAAGAAACCATGGCCTTTTTCCAAAGGTCTGGCTCAAACTGATTGAGTCCCATAGACGTAAATGCACCTTCTGTTACGATATACTCAGCGATTTGGCGCATAACGTCTTGCTGTTCTGCCGTTAGCTCACGTTGCCTTTGTCCACAGTACAAGTTAAATCTTTGCGTGTAACCAACAAAAAGACTTGCCAATGTTGAACTTTTCTTATATGCGTATCTAACGATTTGTATTAAATTGGTCAGTGCATTAACATTTTTCTTTGTGTCGAGAGGAGATACAGCCCCTTGCGAGTCAAGGATTTTATAACTGTTCCAAATTCGCGACGGAGTAAAAAGTCTGTTTTCAGAAAGCAATTTATCCCTTAAATCACATAGCATAGAATATGTAATCGCCGTGTTTTCAGAATTATAAACAATACGCAACGCCTCAACGCTATCCTTATTGTCGTTGATATACTTTTCAAACGAGTCGATAAAACTGCGAGCCGTTTCTCTTGAAAATTCAGCAGAAATCAACTTGTCATCGTGCTCGTGTGTATATGCTAAATAGCCTTTTTGCAATTCGAGCAATCTATTTCTTGCGTTGATATTGTTCATAAGAACTGAAATCAAGGCTTTTCGCTCGGTATTGTAATCGGACGGGCTTACAAACGGTGGCAATGAACCTTTCGATAGGGCTTCATTGATCGTGTTTGCCAACGAACGCGGAGCAAAACCGAAATCAGAAATAAACGAATCTAAATGCCTCCCGAAAAGTGCATTGTTTTCATAACGTTTTTGAATTGTCGAACAGAAGTCTCTTAATAGTTTTAGATTATCGTCGCTGACCTCGTTATGCGCCAAGTGTTCAAGAACTTGTGCCAATGTAGGACGTTTTTGCGACGGATCTGCCGTCTTCGGTATGGTTTTGTCACTTTCGGTAACGCCGACTGCATCGACAATATAAAAACATTCTTTTGTCGTTGCATTAGGCGTAACTTCTTTCAATTTATCATCGGTTATTACTCTGCAACCGCGACCTTTCATTTGTGTATACAAAACATCGGATTTAGGAAGTTGACATACAAAAAAATTATTCGCTTTCGGGGACGATTTCTAAAATATCATCTATACCGCACCCCAAGGTTTTGCAGATTTTCAGAATAATATCCAAGTGGACAGTTTCATTTCTGCCGAGTTTTGCTATTGTAGCAGTCGTTAGCCCTGCTGCCAATCTCAAATCTTCTTTTCGCATATCTCTGTCGATAAGAATTTTCCATAACTTTTTATAACTGACCGACATTTATCGCATCTCCATTAACTGCCAAAATAATTATAAAACTATTATAGCACACAAATGTCCAATAGTCAAGATTATCTCTATGATGTAGAGATATGTTGGTAAATATTCTTGCTGTTTCCTTCAAAGCATAACTTTTTAGCAATTATTTTTTCAAACTCGC
>CAVLAV010000182.1:0-4633 GCA_963660735.1 bacterium | reverse complement strand
AAGCATAGGCGCGAGCGCGTTCGGCGGTTGCCGCAGTCTTGCCAAAATAAATATTCCCGCAAGCGTTACCCTCGTGGAAGAAGAGGCGTTTATAAACTGCAAGGGCGCGACTAAAATATCTTTTGCCAAAGGGTGCAAAGCGACGATAGGTAAAAGCGCGTTCGAGGGGTGCGAAAAACTTTCCGAAGTGGAACTTCGCGAGGGCATGCGCGTAAACGAACGGGCTTTTGCCGACTGTGAAAATCTCGAAAAAATAATAATCGACGGCGCGGTGAATATTAAAGACGACGCTTTTTCGGGTTGCGGAAAACTTACCGTGTATATCGCCTGCAAAAAAGGGCTTTTAACCCCCAAGTGGTTTAATCCCAAGGCGTTCGGCAAGGCTGCGAAAATCGTGTGGAATTACAAAGCGGAGGCGTAAATATGAAAAAAGAGAAAAAAACGCGCGAGCAAATCGCGGCGGAAAGACAGCAAAAAATAAACGACACTTTGAATAATTTTCAAATTCAACTCGTAAAACTTGGCAAACAGAAATCGTACCTGCTCGCAAAACTCAGCGAGGCTAAAAGAAACGGACTTAAAGCACAGGAACAGCAGGCGAGGGGTTTGCTCCGCAACTGCCTTGCGCACGAAAAGCGCGTGATGGGTATGCAAATGCAACTCGATCTTGCCGTTCAGTCGCGCGACCTATCTAATCTGCAACAGTCGTTTCTGGAGTGTGTAGGCACTATGGCGGACGAGATAGACGGCAACGTAACCAAAAGCACTATTAAAAAGAGCAAGAAAAAATACGTTAAATCGCTGTTCAATCTCAACAAGCAGAACGAGAGAATGGACGACTTTTTACAAGAGGGCGATTACGCTATGGCAATATCGTCCAACGCAAACGACAGTACGGAGTTTGACGAAGAGATAGACGGAATGCTCGAAAATTACGACGCGGGCGAAAATAAATACAAGAGCAGGTTTTAAAATATGAATTTCAAGAGTTTTGAAAAAAACGTAAAAAAGCAACGCGAGCAACAACGGGTTATAGACAGACTCAACGGACAGATCCGCGCCCTTGAAAAGCGCAGGGACGATTACGCCGAAAGGGCGAAGAACGAACTTAAAAAAGGCAACAAGCCGCAGTACGACGCTATGGTCGCGCTGCTTAAATACTCCATATTCAACCTTTCGCAGGCGCAGAATATGCTCGCGAATTTCACTATCGCAAAAGAAATGAGCGAGATGCAAAACCTCAACAAGAATTTTACCAAAGCGCTCAACTCGGTTATAAAAGACGTAATAAAAGTGAGCGAAAAGGTAGACGCGGGCAAGACGCAAAAGTTGTTCGATAAGGCGGTTTTTATGTCTAATCAGACCTCTGCGGAACTGCGCGACGTGCTTAAAAGCAACAACGCCACTTTCGTTGACGGTATGAACGACATATCCGACGTAACCGACGCCGACATTGCAAACGTGCTCGGCGAAAAAGCCAAAGAGGACGACGGCAAAATAGACGATATTCTCGGAAACCTCGAAAAAGAGTTCTCGGTTGAAAAGGCGTAAATATGAATTTTTCGGAAAGTTATTTTGTAGAGAACTACGAAAAGGCTCTCGAAGTTGCGTTGCGCGCGAAAAATGCTGGTAACTACGCGCTTGCGAGCGAGAAATTTGCCGAAAGCGCGAAGTTTTTGGGCGGTCTTGCGGCGATAGGCGACGAAAGCAAAAGAGAAGAGAGGAAAGTCCGCGCGGAGAGATTAAAGGCGATTGCCGAAACTATGCGGCGCGCCGCGCCGAGTAAATCGTCGGCGGGCGCGCCGCCGCGCGAAACTTCGGTACTCGGCGGCGACTATTTCGGCGGTTATACGGGCGGCGAGGAAACTTTCGACGGGATAGAAAGTTTCGTAACACTGTACGAACCCGAAGATCTCGAATTCGGCTTCGAGGGGGTTATGGGTATGGATGAGGCTAAAAAGTCCATAACCGAATACGTGATAAACCCCGTAAAATATCCCGACGCATACAGTTACGACTTTATCGACAATAAAGCCATACTTTTGTACGGTCCGCCGGGAACGGGCAAGACGACCTTTGCCAAAGCCGTGGCGAAAGAAGTAAACGAGCCGTTTTTCCTCGTGAATATGGCGGGACTCGTGAACTGCTACGTTGGCGAAACGGCGAAGAATATAGACAAAATTTTCGATTACATACGCGACTATACCGAGCGTAACCGTCGCGACGTGATAGTCTTTTTCGACGAAATGGACGAAATAGCCAAAAAGCGCGGCGGCGACGACAAGGCGAGCGAGTCGGCAGTACCGTCGCTACTTAGGAATTTGGACGGCGTAAAAAAGAACAAAGGCTTTCTCGTAATAGCCAACACCAACTACGCCGAACTTTTGGACGACGCCATATTAAGCAGGTTTCGTCGGCGGGTGTTCGTGCCGTTGCCCGATAAGGACACGCGCGTAAAATTACTTAAACTGCAACTTAAAGATCTCGAATCCGAACGGGCGGAAAAGATAGATTATAACGCTTTCGGCGACGAGTCCGACGGATTGTCGGGGCGCGATATAGCCTATCTTGCGGACGACTTCAAACGGTCGGTCGCCGCGCTTAAAGCGGGCATTAAACAAGACCTCGATTATAACGAGGAATTAAAAAGACTGGTAAAAACCAGGCGTAACGGAGGCGATCGGATAAATGGCAAATAACGATAAACAAAGCGTGGCTATGCGATTGAAACTGTTAAGGACGGAAGAAGGACTTACGCAGAACGAAGTGGCCGAAAAACTCGGCGTAACTCAACAGACTTACAGTAAGTACGAAAAAGGCTCGTCCAACGTAGACAGCGTAATTTTAACTAAAATTTGTAACTTGTACGGGGTAACTGCGGACTACGTTTTAGGCATTTCGCCCACGAGCGGCGAAAACCTCGAAACGCTCATTAAACGCGTTATAACCACGATTAAGGAGGATAAATAAGCGGATATGGAAGGTAAAAAATCAATTTACTTAAAGACGGCGGATTTCATCGACGACGACGTTTTGTTTGAAACCGCAATGTGTAAACTCAACGGCATAGGAGTTAAAAAGGACGAAGAGGAGGCGTTTGAACTTTTAAAGATACTCGCGGGCAGAGGTTTTGCCCCCGCTATGCGCAAACTTGCGGGCGAGTACGAAAGGCGCGGAGATAAAAACCTTGCCGATAAGTGGCTCAACCTCGGCGCGACTAACGGCGACGTCGCCTCTAAAATCGACCTGTATATGCAAAACCGCGTGAAGGAATCCGAAATGAGGAACGACCCCATCGCCATTACCAAGTCGGACGGCGGCTTTACGAACCTTATTCAGAAGGCTTTGCCGCACGTAGTCAAGGTTGCCGCGCCGTGCCAGGAACCCGGTTGCATTTCCACGGGGTCGGGTTTCATATTAGACGGCGGCTTGATAGTAACCAACGAACACGTGGTGTGCGACGGACCAAACGACGTAGCCGTTTCCTTCGAGCCGTCTATAGACCGCAAAGTTTATTCGGTGGAGTGCCTTGCGATTTGCCCCGATTACGACCTCGCGGTGTACCGCTTTAAAGGTCTTATGCGCGAGAAAATGGAAAAGCGCGAACACCTTAAAATAAGGACGGGCGAAGTCAGTTTCGGCGAGCAGTTGTATACGATAGGCGCGCCTATGGGGTTGGGTTTAAGTATCTGCCACGGCATCGCGTCCAACCCGCACTGCGTAACGAGTTACAGAGGACTGCCTTTCGTCGTGCAGTCGGATATGAGCATTAACAGCGGAAATTCGGGCGGCGGACTGCTCGATATGAACAATATGGTAACGGGCGTTACCACTTACACTTTAAAAGGCGGCGAGGGCGGTTTGTCGCTCTGCGTGCCTGCAAAATGCGTAACGGAAGTGCTTAAAAGCATAGCGAATAAAATTTAATAAATAACGGATTAAGGAGAAAAATATGTTATTCGGAAGTTCAAAAGTTATAAAAATCGAAAAGCAAGACGGGCTTTTTGCCTGGGACGTCAACCTTACGGGTGCGGACAAAAAGCAGGAAGTTAAAATAGCCAACGGTATTCAGTGCGTAAGGCTCGTGGACGGGGTAAAGGTAGATTCGCTCTATTCTTCAACGACGAAAACCTTCGTAAACACCAAAGAGGGCGTAGTAAGGCTGGTTGCGGTGGATATATCGGATAAGCACACCGTGCGTTGCGGTTGCAGCGACGTTTCCTTTACCGATTACGAAATAAATATGGAAGGTTCGGTAGGTATGAACGCCGTAATGACCGTAAAAGTCATAAACGCGATGCGTTTCGTGGATAATTTTCCGCGCGTAACCGAAGTTACCGAAACGGCGGTGGAGGACTTTTTCAGAACCTCGCTCGTCAAGGCGATGACGCTCGCCCTTCGCGAAACGGTAAATCGTTTCGGCAGGGACGCGGAAAATCAGATATACAACCTCGGCAATCAACTTAAATCCTATCTCGAACCCGCCATTCGCGACGTGGGACTCGGAATAGAAGAGTTTTCGATAAATTCCATTTATTTCAGCCCCGAGTACGAAAGGGCGAGAAAGGCTTACTTTGAAAAGAAAGAGGCTGAAAGGCAGAAGAAAAAGGAACAGCGCGAGGAGCAGGAAGAG
>CAVLAV010000181.1:0-4652 GCA_963660735.1 bacterium | reverse complement strand
GTCATACTCATAAAAACCGATCAGTTTACGTCCGTCCAACAGTATACAGGTATTTTCTATTCTGTCCGCTTCGGTTACAGGCTGTCCCTCTTCGAGTTGCGAATAAGATATTCTCGCTAATGCCATATTTACAAAAAATTCCAACTTGCTAAGGTCGGTTACATGATACGAGTCAATGCACATAAGAATAAACTCGATAGTGTAAGAGCTGTCAGTGTTGACGAACTCTTCAAATCGGTACGGGGTTACAAACGCGGTTTTACATCCGAGGTCGTCGTGTAAATAATGGAACAAATCGTACAAATCGCCGGTACTAGGTTTAAAGGTTTTAATATCGATAATAACCTTATCTGCATTTCTGCAAGATTGAAAGTAATATTCTTCGATCAGATCGGAAAAAGAATCCGAATCTAATTCATGATAGTCGTAAACGATATTGGCTCCCGACATTGCGTCATGATCCAACGACGGATAGTAATCATAAAAATAATAAATTTCATAATCGTCAGCCGAGGCTTTTAAAGTCGTATCTGAAATCATGAAAGAGGTAAAACCGATGGTGAGCAACATAATTGCCGCTAAAATTGCAATTGGTGAGCAACATAATTGCCGCTAAAATTGCAATGAATGATTTTTTAACTGTTTTCATAAAGAACCCCTTTATTTATTTTCTTACACATTTTACCACTTTTTAATACAGTTGTCAAGTATCAACGAAAATTTTCACTTATCGTAACTTTTAATATGGGGTATAAGTGTTGGTTATAAGTGAAAAATAAAATGCGAATTTTTATATTCAAACTATCACGGCGTTGCTTTTTTTGAGTAATTATGATAAAATATACGATATGAGTATACTTGAAATAAAAGGTTTGTCGCATAGGTACGACGATCGCGACTTGTTCGTTAAAGCCGATCTGACCGTGAACAACGGCGAGCATATAGGCGTGGTGGGGTTAAACGGCGCAGGTAAGTCCACTTTCATAAATATTCTGGCGGGCAAATTGTTGCAGGACGAAGGCGAGGTTAAAAGAATGCCTAATCTGCGCATAGGCTATCTCGACCAACACGCCACGCTCGATAAGGAAAAAACGGTTATGGAATATCTCCGCGACGCTTTTTCTTATCTCGACGAGTTGAACGCTCGGCTTGAAAAAATCTACGCCGATATGGCGGACGCGGACGGCGATAAGTTGGACGCGCTTATTGATAAGTCGGCTAAATTGCAACAGAGATTAGACGACGCCGATTATTACGATTTAGACGCGCAAATTAAAAAAGTCGCCAACGGTCTCGGAGTTAATAAGTTCGGCTACGACGCGATTATCGGTACTTTGTCGGGCGGCGAACGCGCAAAACTTATGCTTTCCAAATTGCTTTTGCAACAGCAGGATTTAATGCTTCTGGACGAGCCTACCAACTTTTTGGACGTCGAACACGTGGAGTGGCTCGAAAAATATCTTAATTCCTATAAAAAGACTTTCCTCGTAATTTCTCACGACACCGCGTTTTTAAACGCCGTCGCAAAGACTATAGTCAGTATAGAAAATGGCTTTATAAGAAAGTTCTCGGGCAATTACGATAAATTTTTGGAGCAGCGCGAGGCGTTTAACAAGCAGTACGAAGAAAGTTATAATCGCCAACAAGCCGAAATCAAAAAGTTGCAGGACTACATCGACCGCAACGGCGCGCGGGCGGCTACCGCGGGTATGGCTAACTCGCGTAAAAAAATGCTCGACCGCATAGAGGTTATGGCAAAACCGCTCACCGTAAGGGACTGTTCGTTTTCTTTCCCCTACGAGGAACTCAATACCAAGGATATGCTCGTGGTAAAGTCGCTTAAAGTCGGTTACGACAGCCAACTTATTCCCGATATAGACCTGCATTTAAATTCGCGTTCCAAGGTGTGGATAAGGGGTACTAACGGCGTGGGCAAAACTACGCTCGTTAAAACTTTGCTCCGCAAAATTCCCGCGCTCGGCGGAAGTTTTATCTTTCACCCCGCGGCAAAAATAGGGTATATCGAGCAGGATTTGCACTTCGATAATCCTAATCTCACGGCTTACGGCGTGTATCTCGACGCGTACCCCCGCTCTTCGCAAAAGGAAGTGCGCGCCGCGCTCGCAAAAGTCGGACTGACGGGCGAACTCGCAATTAAACCCGTAAGCAACCTTTCTGGCGGGGAGATGATGCGCCTTAAACTCGCTATCGCGGGCAACGTTTCGTCTAATATACTTATCCTCGACGAGCCGACCAACCACCTCGATATAAAAGCCAAAAAAGCGTTGAAAGACGCGCTTACGGAATACGAAGGCGCGCTGCTGCTCGTAACGCACGAACCCGATTTTGCCGACGGGCTTTGCGATAGCGTCTTCGACGCGAAAACCAAATAAAATGAAAACCGCACTGAATTTTATAAAAAACAACGCCGTACTCTTAATTGCGATTATACTCGCAACGGTTACGGCGTTTATAATTCCGCCCGACGAAAAATATATTTCTTATTTCGATTTTTCGACTTTGTGTTGTCTGCTCGGTACTCTCGCCGTGGTCGAGGCTTTGTCCGACGAGCGATTTTTCGAGATACTCGCGCGAAAAATCGTGCAAAAATTCAAAAATATGCGCGCGGTTACTTTCGCGCTCGTTTTTATAACCTATTTTGGTTCTATGATAATGGCTAACGATATGGCGTTAATTACGTTTTTGCCGCTCGGGTATTTCGTGCTTACAAAAACTAATAAACGCGAAAAAACGGCGTTCGTGTTTATAATGCAGAATATCGCCGCCAACTTGGGCGGAATGCTTACTCCGTTCGGCAATCCGCAAAACTTATATCTGTATTCCAAATACGCTATTCCCACGGGCGAATTTATGCTTATTATGCTTGCGCCGTTTGTCGCGGCGTTTTTGGGCATAGTCGCCTGTTGCTTTTTCGTAAAACCCGAACCGGTGGAAATTGCCGACGACCCCACGCTTAAAGTGAATAAAATCCGCACAGCGATTTATCTTATATTGTTTGCTGTGTCGGTTGCATCGGTGTTGAGAATTTTTCCGTACTATATAGGTATTGCCGTCGCTCTCGCGGGCGTTGCCGTACTCGATATAAAGGCTTTCAGGCACGTGAATTACGGACTTATACTCACTTTTTGCGCGTTCTTCGTGTTCAGCGGAAATATGGCAAGAATAGAATGGGTTAATCGCGTTATAGGCGGTCTTTTAAATAAAAACACTCTTTTCTTTTCCGTGCTTTCCTGCCAAGTTATAAGCAACGTGCCGTCGGCTACTTTGTTGTGTCGCTTTACCGATAATTACCGCGCGCTGTTGCGCGGCGTAAATATAGGCGGGCTCGGAACGCCGATAGCAAGTCTTGCAAGCCTTATTACGCTTTCGAGTTATAAAAGCGGCGGCGAGAAAGTCGGTAAGTACCTTGCTTTATTTTCAGCAATCAACTTCGGCTTTCTCGCCGCCTTATACGCCGTTTGTAGTTTGTTTTAAATTTTTTCTATCTTGCGGCGAGCGCCGCTTTTTACGTTTTCAAAATATTCTTTCGCGACGGAATCTTTGTTTTCGTCGCCGTTTTTCAGTCTTGCGTTTTCGTTTTTAAGCACGGCAATTTGTACTTTCAACTTCTCGTTTTCTCGGCGTAAATTTTCCGAAAGACGGTCGTATAAGCCGTTTATCTCGCGTTTCAGTCTTGCCATCATCTCGTCGTCGCGCCTGCCGTAGGGGTTAAAACATTCGCCGCGTTCGCGCTTTATTTCCGCCATTATTTCCTTTACGGTGTCGCTCTCGTTGCAAATCATATTGCGATATTTGTTCTGATAGCGCAGGGCGGTCTTTTGGTCGGGCGCGATTTCCGCTATACTGCGCCGCACCGATTTGCCGTCGGTTGCCGAGTTCAAAACTTTTTTCAGCATAACCCGCGCTTCGGCGGCATCGAATTCGATAATTTTCGCAACCGAGGGTTTCGCGCTCCCGAACGCCGCTTTGGCAAACTTTTCGTCGGTCTGCGCGCGTTTTACCGCCGCGTAATACGCGTTTCTTATACTGCCTTTGGCTCTGCCCGTTTCGGCGGCGAATTCCGCAAACACGCCCGAAAGCGGAGAGCCGTTCTTTTTTGCCGTCGCCGCTTTTTCGGCGAGTTTTTTCATTTGCGCGTTGTTAAGTCCGTTCATATAATCACCTCACGGCTATATTATCGACGACGTTTTGCGTTATTAAACATAAAAATTAAATAAATTGAATATATTTTAAAGAAAGGTAGACGCTATATGTTTTGCTATATATTGAGTTCGGCGGAGTGCGCCGTAAAACTTAACGGCAAATATTCTGGTAAATGCTCGGGCAATTATTTCGTATTTGAGTGCGAGGAAACGCTTATAGAACTCGTTCCGCTCGACAACGAGCGTTTGCCCGTGGCGTACCTCTTTGAAAAAGGTGCGAAAAGCGCGCCTAATATGAAGGTCTACGACCTGAAAAACGGGTATTTGCTTTTGCCCGTGTTTTCGCGCAGGGCGGTTACCGATTTTAAAATGATAGGCAGGGGAAAGACGAGATTTTCGGTCGGAACGGTATCGGTTGCGTGTTACGGCGAAAACGGGGTAAAACTCGTGGTGGAAACCGAGCGCGACGCTTATATAGAGAGTTTGCCG
>CAVLAV010000180.1:0-4660 GCA_963660735.1 bacterium | reverse complement strand
ATAGGTAGAGAACATCTTTGCCGTCATTGCGGCGATAGTCGTCGCCTGAAAGTACAATTCCGTAAAACCTATAACGTTAAGAACCGAAGTATCCTTAATGTTTATTACGAACTCGTTGGCAACGCTCGGCAGTATATTGCGCAAAACTTGCGGTATAACCACGTGAACCATAGTTTGGAAATGCGTCATACCTACCGCCTGCGCGCCCTCGAACTGCCCTTTATCGACGGAGATAATTCCGCCGCGGACTATTTCCGCCATATACGCGCCCGTGTTTATGGATACGATTATAAGTCCCGAAAACACCACGTCGAGCGTTCTGCCGCCGTTAAGCATCGCATAACCCCAAAATATAACCATTGCCTGCACCATCATAGGCGTGCCGCGGAATATTTCGATATAAGCGGACAATATAAAATCGGCTATTTTTTTAAGCACCCGCAAAACTTTGTTTTTAGAGGCGGGAATAGTACGAAAAACGCCTATAAGCAAGCCTATCAACAATCCGAGCAAAGTACCTAACAACGAAACGAGCAGCGTATACCCGACGCCTTGCGCAAGCCAAGAGCCGTATTTAAGCAATATATCACGCATCGAAACGAACACGTTTTCCATATTAACCCTCTATCGGAGCGTTTTCCGTTGCGGTTTGCATCATTTGGTCGCGTTCGCTTTGCGAGATTTCCGCCAAAGCGGCGTTTATCGAGGTAAGATACTCACTGCCCTTTTTAAGACCGATTGCTATCTGAACGTCCTCGTCGGTAGCGGTAAAGCCGGTAGTGTTGTTTTGAAGATTAACGAAAGTAAGCGTATCGTTCATAGCGCAGTCCGCCTTCGCACCGGGATATTCGGCGACGTAACCGTCTATAGTTCCCGCTTTAAGCGCGCCGATAAGCGTGGGGAAAGTAGCCATAGGCGTTTGAGCGAGTATTCCGTGAGCCGCCGCCTGCGCCTGCAAAGCGTCGTTATGGAAAGTGCCTATCTGCGCGGCGATTTTCGCGCCCTTAAACCCGTCGAGATTAGTAGCCGAGGCGTATTTACTGCCCTGTTTAACGACTATCACGAGTTGGCTTTGATAATACGCGTCGGAAAAGTCGATACTCTCTTTTCTTTCCGCGGTAGGGCTCATACCCGCGATTATAAAATCGAGCGCACCCGACTGCACGGCGGGAATAAGTCCCTTAAACTCATACTTAACGATAACGAGTTCCTTACCGAGTTTTTCGGCGATTTTTTTAGCAATCATCACGTCGTAACCGTTAGCGTAACCGTTGGAGTTACTGATTTTAACCGCCCCGTTGGAAGAGTCGGTTTGAGTATAGTTGAATGGCGCGTAGCCGCATTCCATACCGACGTAAATTTTGCCTTCGTCTTTTTTGTTTCCGCAAGCGGTAAAAGAAAGCGCGCTTACCGCAACGAACGCGGCGAGCAAGAGAGTTAAGAATTTTTTCATAATAAATTCTCCTAAAAAAAGTATTAAAAAATCGCGATACTACCAAATATCGCGACTTTAAAAGAACCGTCTTAATATTCAATAGCGCAACGCGGAAATAAATCCGCGACAGTCGCAAAGGTATTTCCCTTGCGCCCAGATAAGCAAATTTTGAGGAAACTTACTCTCTTCGGCGATCTTTCCTTTACCCTTGCCGCTTAAACCTCTGCGACAAATTATCATAAAGACCGCGCCTCTATTCTTGATTTTCCGACAAGACTATACAACTTTTTTTAAATTATGTCAACCGTTTTTACGCCGTTTATCAAAAAAATAAATTTAAGGCGCGCGTTTTATGCAAAATGCGCGCCGAAAATATGCCGATTATACAATCTTCAATATATTTTCTATTTTTGTCAAAACCTCATCTCTGCCCGCTTTTGTTTGGGAAGAAATGCCCAAAACGTCGTTTTCCGTCATGGCAAATTTGTTTGCAACCGAACGAATACGATTTTTTAACTGCATTCTGGAAACTTTATCGGTTTTGGTAACGACGACCGTAAACGGAATAGCCGACGAATGTAAAAAACTAATCATAACCAAATCGTCGGGAGTGGGATCGTGGCGGACGTCGGCAAGCGCGAAAACGTAGTCGTAATTGCTCTTGTCGGCGAAAAACTTTTCAATAGTAACCGCCCACTTGTCTTTTTCTTCCTTGGAAACTTTCGCGTAGCCGTACCCCGGCAAATCGGCGAGAACAAAATCGCCGAAATCGAAATAATTAACGAGGCGCGTGCGCCCGGGGGTGTCCGAAGTTTTCGCGAGTTTCTTCATATTTGCGAGCGTGTTTATAAACGAACTTTTGCCCACGTTGGACTTACCGACTACCGCAATGGTCGGTTTTGTCTTTTTTATAAACTGTTCGGGGCGAGCCGCCGAGGTTATAAACGATGCGTTTTTTATAATCATAATTGTTCGGCGTCCTTTACGAGCGCGTTATCCAAAACTTCGCTTACGGTAGATACGGGTATGAACTTAAGTTCCTTTCTCACGTTTTCGGGAATATTTTCAAGGTCTTTTTCGTTACCCTTGGGCATAATCACGGTTCTAATACCCAACCGATAGGCGGCAAGCGACTTTTCTTTAAGTCCGCCTATAGGCAAAACTTTGCCGCGAAGAGTAACCTCGCCCGTCATAGCCACGTCGCCGCGAACTTTTTTACCCGTAAACGCCGACACGATGGCCGTAACGAGCGTTACGCCCGCGCTCGGTCCGTCCTTCGGGGTCGCTCCCTCGGGTACGTGAATATGCACGTCGGTATTTTCAAACTTTTCGCCGTCTACGCCTAAATCGGCGGTATGAATACGCACGAAAGAATAGGCTATTTTCGCGCTTTCCTGCATAACCTCGCCGAGTTTACCCGTTAAAACGAGATTGCCCTTACCTTTCATAAGCGCGACTTCTACGGTAAGCGTAGTGCCGCCGACCGCAGTCCAGGCAAGCCCCGTACACGCGCCAACCTCGTCGGGACGAAGTTCGTCGGTATAGGAGAACTTTTCCGCGCCGATAAGTTTTTTAACTTCCGCACCGCCTACAGAATAATTCTTCTTGCGCTTGTTTTCGGCGTAAGCAACAGCTATTTTGCGACAAACGCCGCCTATTTCGCGTTCGAGATTTCTCACGCCCGCCTCGCGGGTATAGCCGTCGATAAGTTCGTATATGCCGCTCTCGCGGAAGGTAACTTTTGCGTCTTTAAGCCCGTTTTTCTCTATTTGCTTGGGTACGAGATAGCGTTTTGCTATCTCATATTTCTCGTTGCGGGTGTAACCGTTGAGTTCCACCACTTCCATTCTATCGAGCAAAGGTGCGGGAATAGTGTCGAGCGAGTTAGCCGTGGTTATAAACAGCACCTTTGACAAATCGAAAGGCACTTCGAGATAACGATCGCGGAAAGTCGAATTCTGCTCGGGGTCAAGGACTTCCAAAAGCGCGCTTGCAGGATCGCCGCGAAGATCGCTCGAAAGTTTATCCACCTCGTCCAGAAGGATTACGGGGTTCATACTCCCCGCCTCTTTCATAGCGTAAATAATTCTGCCGGGGATTGCGCCTACGTAAGTTTTACGATGTCCGCGGATTTCCGCCTCGTCCTTAACACCGCCGAGGCTCATCCTTACGAATTTTCTGCCGAGCGCGCGGGCGATAGACTTTGCCACCGAGGTTTTACCCACGCCCGGAGGGCCGTATAAACAAAGTATAGAACCGCCCGTTTTACCCGTGAGTTTAAGCACTGCGAGGTATTCGGTTATTCTTCTTTTAACGCTTTCGAGTCCGTAATGGTCGGCGTTTAACACGCTTTCGGCTTTATTCAAATCGGTTTCGTCCTCGGTTTCTACGCCGAAAGGCAAATCCAAAAGCCAGTCGAGATAAGCGGCAAGCACCGAATAATCGGGCGAGGACGGACTTATTTTACCCATTCGGAAAAGTTCTTTCAAAGCCTTTTCTTCTACCTCTTTCGGCATATTTTTGGCTTTTATCTTCTTTTCGAGTTCGTCGCGCTCCTCTTCGCCGTCGCCGAGTTCGTCGTGAATAACTTTGAGTTGCTCGCGAAGATAATACTCGCGTTGATTTTTCTCTATACCTACCCTTACTTTTTCGGCTATTTCGCGTTGAGTTTTTGATATCTCTATTTCATTTATCAACAACTCGTAAAAAATATAGAGTTTGTCCTTAACTGAAGTCGTTTCCAAAACGCGCTGCTTATCGCCCTCTTTAAACGAAAAATTGTAGGTCGCCGCGTTTACGAAAGCGTTGGCGTCGGTCAAAGACAAAATTGCGTTAAAAGTTTCCTTTGCTCCGCGAAGGTTTTGCGCCGCGATAAAATTGCGCATTTCGTTTTTAACGAATCTGAAATACGCCTCGGTTTCGTTCTCGTCGCCGTAGTCGGGTTCGATTTTTTCAACCCCGACCGAAAAATATTCTTCGGTGGAATAGACCTCGCAAAGGCGGGCGGCGTACAGCGTTTCCACGCTTACGCGCAGGTTATCCGCGGGCATCCGCGAACAATGTTTGATACGGCAAACCGTGCCTATCGAAAAAACGTCGGCAAGTTCGGGATTTTCCACGTTGGCGTCTATCTGTGCCGCAACGAACAAGAGCGCGTCGCCCTCGCTCACAAGCGCGCCGTCTATAGCGCGAAGAGATTTTTCCCGCCCGGCGTCGAAAGTAGTG
>CAVLAV010000179.1:0-4661 GCA_963660735.1 bacterium | reverse complement strand
GTTTAAAGGTAGACAATCGCATAGTCGCGGTCGATAAAGTCGGCGCGGGTATAGGCGAACTCGTACTCGTTGCCCAAGGCAGCGCGGCGAGAATAGGTTGCGGCGACGACCGCGCGCCGATAGACGCGGCGATCGTGGGAATAATCGACGACGGACAGTCGTTGGAATAAATTTTACTTTTTTTTTGAACGATGAACATTACGGAGTTAAGCAAAATATATAGAGAAGCGGGCATAGTCGGCGCGGGCGGCGCGGGCTTTCCTACCTACGCCAAACTGAGCGATAAGGCGGAAATAGTCCTTTTGAACTGTGCCGAATGCGAACCGCTTTTAAGACTTCACAGGCAACTGCTTAAATTCCACGCGGAAGAGATAATCTCCGCTTTCGATCAGACGCGCGAAACGCTCGGAGCGAAAGAGGGTATTATTTGTATTAAGTCGCACTACAAAGGCGCGATAGAGGCGGTAAGCGCGTTGTTGCCGCAACACCCCTCTTTAAAACTGCATCTTTTGCCCATAGTTTATCCCGCAGGCGACGAAGTCGTTATGATTTACGACGCGACGGGCAGGGTCGTTCGCCCCGGCGGACTGCCCATAGAACAGGGCGTTGCGGTTTTCAACGTGGAAACTATGTATAACGCGTACCACGCGCTTAAAGGCGAAAATCTTACGAGCAAACTCGTTACGGTTGCGGGCGAAGTCGAAAAGCCCTGCACGGTCAGAGTTCCGCTCGGCGCGCCTTTGTCCGAAGTAGTCGCGCTCGCGGGTAAGGAAACCGCCGAAGATTGCGTGTACTGGGTGGGCGGACCTATGATGGGTACGCTCGCGGCTAAAAACGCCGTTGTTACAAAAACTACCAACTCGGTTTTCGTTTTCCCCGAAAAGTTGCGCTTTATAGAAAAGTTGAACAGCGACTGGAAGATAGAAAAGGCTCGCGCGGCGGCAAGTTGTTGTCAGTGCCAAATGTGTACCGACCTTTGCCCGAGGCATAACCTCGGTCATCCCATAGAACCGCATAAAATTATGCGCGCGGCGGCTTGCAACGATTATCATGACGTAAACGCATTCGTAAACGCGTTTTATTGCTCGGGCTGCGGCGTGTGCGAATTGTACGCTTGTCCGCAGGGCTTATCGCCGAGAAAACTCACGCAAAAGGTCAAAAACGGACTTCGCGCAAACGGTATTCGTCCCCCGAAGGACGCCGTGCAAAATCCCGTAGACCCCGCGAGGGAATTAAGGAAAGTTCCTCTCGAAAGGTTGGTGGCAAGGCTCGGCGTAAAGCGTTACCAGGTGCAAGCACCCCTCGACAACGAGTTGAAGGACTGCTTTAAACAAGTGAAAATTTCGCTCTCGCAGCACATAGGCGTACCTGCGAAAGCGGTTGTGAAAATAGGAGATCGCGTTACGCGCGGCGACGTTATAGGCGCGGCGGCGGACGGACTTTCGGTCAATATACATTCGTCGGTTACGGGCATAGTTACCGACGTAAACGATAAATTCGTTACGGTGAATAAATTATGAGCAAAGCGATAGGAATGATAGAATTCAGAACGGTTTCGTCGGGTATTACCGCGACCGATCTTATGGTAAAAACCGCCGACGTAGATATAATCGAGGCGCAGACGGTTTGCCCCGGTAAATATATTTCGATAATAACGGGCGAATTGAGCGCGGTGAGAGCCGCAGTCGAAAACGCCAAAAATTCTTACGCCGAATCTCATATAGACAGTTTCGTGCTCGGCAACCCCGACGAAAGCATTTTCCCCGCGATAGTCGGCACAACTACGGTTGGCGTGGCGGACGTAAATTCGCTCGGCATAATCGAAACTTACGACGCATCGCAAATAATAGTCGCGGCGGATAACGCGGTAAAAACCGCCGACGTAAAACTTATCGAAATAAGACTTGCGCGCGGTATGTGCGGTAAATCTTACGCCATTTTAACGGGCGAAGTCGCCGCGGTTACGGCGTCTATAGAGCGCGCGAAGGACGTAGTTTCCATTTCGGGAATGTTCCTCGACAGTTCTGTTATCGCTCGTCCCGACGCAAAACTTATAGAAAGAATTTTATAATATTCGTCCGCGAAAACGGTCGCCTACGGTGCGGCTTGGTTTTTCGCGGATTTTTTTAAAAAGGAGGGCGCGAAAATGCTTGCCGTTGAAAGAAAAAACTACATACTCGGGCTGCTGCAAACCGAAAAACGGGTCGTGGTAGCCGAACTTGCCAAAACTTTCGACGTGTCGGAAGAAACTATAAGGCGCGACCTCGATAAACTCGAACGCGAGGGACTCGTGCAAAAATCTTACGGCGGCGCGGTTTTAAACGACGCGGCGCAAAGCGATATGCCGCTTTCCGTAAGAAAGCGCACCAACGTGGAGGGCAAGCAAAAAATAGCCGAACTGCTCGCGGAATATATCCCCGACAATTCGTCGCTTATGCTCGACAGTTCTTCCACTGCGCTCTTTATAGTAAAACGAATCAAAGACCGCAAAAATATGGTCATCATAACCAACTCGCTCGAAATTTTAGTCGAACTCAAAGACAAAAAAAACTGGAAGATTTTTTCGAGCGGCGGTCAACTCGGCGAGGATTCTCTCGCGCTTTGCGGCAGTCAGGCGGATAAAATGCTTTCGTCTTTCCACGTGGGCGCGGCGATAATTTCCTGCAAAGGTTTCGATATAAACAAGGGTTTTACCGATTCCAACGATATGCACGCCTCCACCAAGCGCACTATGCTCGAAAACTGCGATAAACGCATTCTTGCCGTGGATAGCAGTAAGTTCAACCGCATAGCGTTCAACGTGGTCGGAGGACTTAACGATATAGACGTCCTCGTTACCGACGTTATGCCGCCCGAGGAATGGCTTGAAAAATTCGCTCAATGCAACGTGGAATGTATTTATCCCAAGGGGTGAGTTATGGCAAAGAATACTAAAATAATTTGTTTCGCAAACAATAAAGGCGGCAGCGGAAAATCCACCACCTGTTCGAGCGTGGGGTACGCCGCGGCTTCGCTTGGTAAAAAAGTTTTGCTTATCGACGGCGATATGCAACTTAATTTAACTCTTTCGTATTTTGACGAAGACAAGGCTATGAACGCCGCCGCAAGCGGGAAAAACCTCTATCAGGCGTTGAAAGACGAAACTCCGCTCGACGGGTTTATCTATAAAACCGACTACGAAAACGTGGATATAATTCCTTCGTCCACGCTTATGAGCGGCATAGAGTACGAGTTGTTTTCCAAATGGCAAAGGGAGTTTATACTCAAAAAACTTATAAAGGGCGTTAAGGAAAGCGGCGTTTACGACTTCGTGTTTATAGACGCTCCCCCCACGCTCGGTTGTTGGGTTATGAATATCCTCGTTGCGTCGGATTATCTCGTCGTACCCGTAGAGGCAAGTCCGTGGGGACTTTTCGGACTTGCTAATATGTTCGATTTCGTGTCGAAAGTGCGCGATATTTCGGTTAATCCCGAGGTCTTGGGCGTGGCTATCACCAAAGCCGATTCAAGGAAAAATTACGTAAAACAAACGCTTGAAACTTTAAAATCGCAGGAAAATATAAGCGTTTTCGACAGCGTTATACATACCGACAGCAGCGTGGAATGGGCTCAGGACGAATCTAAACCCGTGGGCGGCTATAAAAAGTCTTCGCGCGCGGCGAAGGAATATCTCGCGCTTACCGAAGAAATTTTAAATAAAATAAATAAGGAGTAAAATATTATGGCACTTGGAAAAGAAAGCGTAACGAGAGCGGCTTCCGCGGTAAAAAATACCGCCGCAAAGCCCAAGGTAAAGGACGAGGAAGTTTTAACCGCCGAGGTAAAACCGATAGTTAAAAAGACTTCCGTAAGAAAACCCAAAGCGACCGCCGCTACTGCGGAAAAGGCGTGCGCGGATGCAACTTGCAAAAAAGCGACTTGCGAGGGCTGCGTAAGGGTTAGTTCGGGCGAGCGTATGATTTGCGATTTGCCCATATATTTACTGTAAAATATTATAAATTCGGCGCAACCGTACGGTTGCGCTTTTTTTTGTATTAGTGTATAATAGTTATCGTAAACTAAAATCTTATAATGGGGTAGAGTTTTATGAAAAAAACTAAAATAGTATGCACGCTCGGACCTGCGAGCGATACCAAAGAGAAAATTTCGGCTATGTACGACGCGGGTATGAACGTTTGCAGGCTCAACTTCTCCCACGGAACTCACGAGGAACACTTAAAAAAGATAAACGCCATAAAGGAATTGAGAAACGAGCGGAAAATTCCTTTGCCGATAATGCTCGATACCAAAGGACCGGAATTCCGTACGGGCAGGTATAAAAACGGCAAAATTACGCTTAACGCGGGCGATAAATTCGTATTCACCACCGACGATATTTTAGGCGACGAAACGCGCGTTTCGGTAACTTACCGTCATATCGCCGAGGTTATGAAAAAGGGCGATAAAATTCTTCTTAACAACGGACTTATGATTTTCGAGGTGGAAGAGGTTAAGGGTAACGACGTTATCACCAAAGTGATAGTCGGCGGCGAAACTTCCGACCACAGAAGTATGTATTTCCCCGATAAGCACCTTAAACTCGACTTTTTGTCCGAGCAGGATAAAAAAGATTTGCTTTTCGGCATAGAGTGCGGCGTTGATTTTATTGCGCTTTCGTTCGT
>CAVLAV010000178.1:2871-4670 GCA_963660735.1 bacterium | reverse complement strand
AGGTAGACGGTGAGAATAAACACCCTTGGAAAGCCGAAATCACGGAAAACAAAACCAACACGGCAGTCATATCGAAATGGTATGAAACGGTGTATGAACCGGTATACGAAGGAGCGGGTGAATGATGGACGAGAGAAGTTCGACAATAAAAATAGGGAACAAGCAGTACGAGTTGCTTTTGACAACCAAGGCAACGAGAGAAATCGCCAAAAAGTACGGCGGACTCACAAATCTCGGAGATAAACTTATAAAAAGCGAATCGCCCGAAGACGCACTCGGCGAAGTTATTTGGCTGATAGTGTTGCTTGCAAATCAGCCGATACTCATCCATAACAGGCAAGACAAAGAACATCCCGAAGAGCTGTTGACGGAAGACGATGTCGAACTATTAACAACGCCGACCGATCTTGCCGATTTTAAGGATGCGATTACGGAATGTTTGTATAAAGGAACGAAAAGGAATATAGAGAGTGAAGACTCAAAAAACGCGGCGGGCGAGTAAGCGATGAAGAATTGTTTACTCGTCTTCTTTATTACGGACTTGCACAGCTACATTTGACGCAAGAAGAGTTTTGGCAAATGCCGTTTGGTCTTTTAATGGACTTATGGGAATGCCATAAGCAGTACAACGGTGTATCCAAGCCAAAACGAGAAATGTATATAGACGATATTATCGTTGACGGAATCTAAAAGCAGACCTAAAACCTTGAAAATTGCATCGATTTGTGGTATAATATTCATAATTAGAAATTCGGGAGCGTCATATGGAAAACAAAATCAAAGTTTTTGAGAATAGAGAAGTCAGAACTCTTTGGAACGCGGATGAAGAAGAATGGTATTTTTCCGTTATTGATATTGTCGGTGTTCTGACGGACAGCGATTATCAGGTGGCGAGAAATTATTGGAAAGTTTTACGCAAACGGCTTTCGGATGAAGGAAGTAAACTGGTTACAAATTGTAACCGGTTGAAAATGAAAGCGTCCGACGGAAAAATGCGAGAAACCGATTGCCTTGACACAAAGGGCGTTTTACGTCTTGTTCAGTCGATCCCGTCACCGAAAGCCGAGCCTTTCAAAATGTGGCTTGCGAAAGTTGGAAGTGAAAGGCTTGACGAAATAGCAGACCCGGAAAAAGCCATACTTCGCGGTGCGGATTATTACAGGGCAAAAGGCTACACGGAAGGCTGGATAAATCAGAGGCTTCAAACCATAGAAATGCGTAAAAAACTGACCGACGAGTGGAAAGAGAGAGGCGTAGAGGAAGGTAAAGAATACGCAATCTTAACCGACGAAATGACGAAGGCTTGGAGCGGAATGTCCGTCAAAGAATACAAGGAACTCAAAGGCTTGAAGAAAGAAAACCTGAGAGATAATATGACGGATATCGAGCTTGTCTTGAATATGCTTGCGGAAGTTACCACAACAACGATTTCTAAGCAAGAGTCCCCTACAACTTTTAGCGAAAACAGATCGATTGCTCGGCGTGGAGGAAGAGTCGCAAGCGTTGCAAAGCAAGAATATGAAGAAGCAACCGGGACAAAAGCAATCTCTCCGCTTAACGCAACAGACAAACCCGCTCTCGAAGTCAGGAAGAACGAAGATGAAGAATAAGATTTTGACGCTTGAGGAAATGACGAAACAAGAGTTTGATTTTATGATGACAAAAGGTTACGAAGAGGCTATAAACGACAAAGGAATCGATGCGAAAATTGTTTTTTCGAAGTTAAAGGAAAAAATGAACGGCGTTAAAAAGGAGAACAAACGCCAAGACTAAAATGTAATATATCCGCTTATATATGA
>CAVLAV010000178.1:0-2861 GCA_963660735.1 bacterium | reverse complement strand
CATCTACTAAAAAGGTAGGTGCTTTTCTTTTACAAAAAACAATAAGGGGGGGGTGAACGCATGGCAACCGAGAATTTCGGCTTAAAAATAGGGTTGGAAGGCGAAAAAGAGTTCAAATCGCAGATTTATGAGATAAACCAAGCATTCAAGGTGTTAGGCTCTGAAATGAAGCTTGTTGATTCGCAGTTCGACAAGAATGACAATTCTATACAAGCACTTACGGCGCGAAACGAAGTATTGCAACGTTCTATCGAAACGCAAAAGCAGAAGATAGAGATATTGCGTTCGGCTCTTCAAAATGCTGCCGATTCCTTTGGCGAAACAGATAAACGGGCTCAAAATTGGCAAATACAACTTAACAATGCGGAAGCCGAACTAAACGGCATGCAAAAAGAATTAAACGCCAACAATGCGGCGCTTAAGAAGACGGACGAGTCGATGAGCGAAGCGTCCGACAGTGCCGATGATATGAGCGAAAGCCTTGATGACGCAGGCGAATCAGCCGAAAAGAACAAGGGCAAATTCAGTGCGCTCGGCTCTGTTTTGAAAGGCATAGGCGTTGCTATGGTAACTGTCGGAGCGGCGGCAACAGCACTTGCGGTAAAACTCGGCAAAGAAGTGGTGTCCGCTTATGCTGATTATGAACAGTTAGTAGGCGGTGTAAAGACCCTGTTCGGCACTGAAACCGAAAGCGTCGAGGAGTATGCAAAGTCGGTCGGTAAGACGGCCCAAGAAGTTAAGGGCGAATATGACAGCCTCATAAAAGCCCAGAACAAAGTCATGCAGGATGCGGACAATGCGTATAAGACCGCAGGGCTTTCGGCTAACGAGTATATGGAAACAGTTACGTCCTTTTCCGCTTCCCTTATAGCCTCGCTGAACGGCGATACAGAAAAAGCAGCCGAAAAAGCAAATCAAGCGATAATCGATATGTCCGACAACGCCAATAAAATGGGAACGGACATGTCAATGATTCAGTCGGCATACCAAGGTTTTGCCAAGCAGAACTATACGATGCTCGACAACTTGAAACTCGGCTATGGCGGTACGAAAACCGAAATGGAACGGTTGCTTGCAGACGCTTCCGCAATAGCGGGAATCGAGTTCAGTATCGATTCGTACGCGGATATCGTAGACGCAATCCATGTCATACAATCGGAAATGGGTATTACGGGAACAACCGCAAAAGAAGCCGAGTACACGATAACGGGTTCAATAAACTCGTTAAAGTCCGCAATACAAAACCTCGTTACGGGGTTCGGTAATGCCGACGCCGATATTCAAGGTTTGTGCCAAAATGTAGTGGACGGCTTTCAAACGGTAGTGAAAAACATAACTCCGGTAATAGGAAATATCGTTTCGGCGCTTCCTACTGCGGTTGACGCAATGATAGGCGCGGTGGGCGAATTACTGCCGACATTTCTGTCGACCGTGACAGATTTATTCTCGAAAGTGTTGGAAACGCTCCTAAATTTATTGCCGAGTTTAATCCCGGCGGTAACTGACGTTGAAAATAGTCGATACCCTTATTAAGAACTTACCGCTTATTGTGAATGCGGCGATGAAGATCGTGACAAGTTTGGCAAGCGGAATAGCTAAAGCCATACCAAAGCTCGTTCCAGCCATAGTGCAAGCGGTAATGGAAGTATGTAACACGCTTATAAACAACTTGCCGCTTTTACTCGATGCCGTATTACAAATCATAACTGGGTTGGTACAAGGTATTCTCGACGCAATTCCAGTGATTATAGAGGCATTACCCGAAATAATCACTGCGATTATTGATTTTATCCTTGGTGCGATACCTCAAATAATCCAAACAGGGATACAACTTCTGACCGGTTTGGTTGCGGCTTTACCTGAAATTATTGTGGCTATCGTTGAAGCGATACCGCAGATTATAGACGGAATAATAAGCGCAATAGTCGAAAACCTGCCGTTAATAATTCAAGCGGGAATAGACTTGTTTGTGTCTATAATTCAAGCCTTACCGCAAATAATAGAAACCATTTTAACGGCAATACCGACAATTATTGCTTCAATTATCAATGCTCTCATAGACAATATTCCGCTTATTATTCAAGCCGGGATACAACTATTAACGGCATTGGTGACCAATATCCCGACTATAATTACGGAAATCGTAAAAGCGATACCACAAATTGTAATTGCGATAGTGAAAGCCTTTGGAAACGGGGTCTCGCAGATGTGGGACGTCGGACGTAACCTTGTAAAAGGTTTGTGGGAAGGTATAAAGAGTCTTGCAACGTGGATATGGGATAAAGTCAGCAGTTGGGCGAGCGACCTCTGGAGCGGGATAAAGAACTTCTTCGGCATTCATTCTCCGTCAACGAAAATGGCGTGGATCGGGGACATGATGATGGAAGGACTTGCAAAAGGAATAGACGAAACGGCAGGGGATGTTTTGAACTCGGCAGAGTCTATGACGAACGACCTGAACTCGGTGTTCGATGACCTCGGAGCGGATATGGGAGATATTCCTACCGATTTTAACGTGTCTTCCGTCAGCGGTGTAAACGATTTACAAAAACAAGCGGTCGGAGGGTTGAAAATAGAACTTAATATTGCAAACTTCAATAACTATTCGAGCGAAGATCTAAATAGTCTTACGCAAGAAATAATGGAAACGGCGGGACAATTTGTCAAACGGAAAGGGGTGGTATTCGGATGAGTTACTTTATTTATAACGGCATTTCGTCTAAAGAGCTCGGTGTTCGTATCCAAGCAAAAAACATCTATTCCGCGCCGAAATATGACGTGAGTATGATTTCAATACCCGGTCGGAACGGCGAACTTGTGTCTCCGAACGGTCGTTTCCCGAACGTGTCGCTTTCCTATAC
>CAVLAV010000177.1:0-4670 GCA_963660735.1 bacterium | reverse complement strand
AAATAGTGCCGTTTGAAACGCTTTATGAGCGCACTGGTTCGCAATTCCAAATTTATAACACGATATATCAACTTTACACCGATAAATTATCGGGTAAACTCGAAAAAGCCGAGAGGTTTTTAATGATGCCCGATTTCTTTAATTATTTACTTACGGGCGTAATGAAAAACGAGTTTACCAACGCATCTACCACGGGACTTTTAAGTGCGAAAACCCGTGAATGGGATATGCAAACTATAAAGGAAATCGGTTTACCCGAAAAACTTTTCGTCGAACTTTCCGACCCTGCAACTCTCGTAGGCGAACTTAAACCCGAAATAGAAAAAGAGGTAGGCTATCAACTTAAAGTCGTCCTTCCCGCAACGCACGATACGGCAAGCGCAGTAATCGCCGTGCCGGAAGTTAATCGTCCGCTTTATATTTCGAGCGGTACTTGGTCGCTCCTCGGCATAGAAAGTCCCGTTGCAATCTCAACGAAAGACGCTCTTAACGAAAACTTTACCAACGAGGGCGGTTATGCACGGTCTACGCGTTTCCTTAAAAACATTATGGGACTTTGGATGATTCAATGCGTTCGCCGCGAATACGGTAAAAAATACGGTTGGGGCGATTTCGTTACTATGGCAAAGGAAGTAAAAGACTTTGATAGTATCGTAGACGTAAACGATCGCTCGTTCCTTGCGCCCGAATCTATGATAGATGCGATAAAAGATTATTGCAGAAAAACTAATCAAGAAGTGCCCGAAACTCCGGGTGAAATCGCGCTTTGCGTATACGACAGCCTTGCGGTTTGCTACGATAAAGCCGTAAAAACCATTGAGAAAATAACGGGGACTTCGTTTGACGCGATACACGTGGTCGGCGGAGGATGTCAGAACGGCTATCTTAACGAGTTGACGGCAAAACGCACGGGCAAACAAGTCGTTGCAGGTCCTGTAGAGGCTACCGCGATAGGTAACGCGCTTATGCAACTTTTGTACGACGGGGCGGTTTCAAGCGTGAACGAGGCGAAAGAACTCGTTAAAAACTCTTTCGACGTAGAATATATCGGCTGAAACTTTAAAATAACGAGGCAATGAGAGATGAGTACCAAGGAAGAATATGAAAAGCCCGAGATTTTAGTTTGTTACTTCGAGCAGGTTTTAACGACAGGAAATTCGTCTGAAACAAGTTTAGCGAATTTATTTAAATGGGATAATACTTTTGAAGATGATTTTATCTAAAAATAACGGCGGCGCAATAAAATGCGCCGCCGTTTTTTAACGGTTTATACAATTTGATAATATGTGGGAAGTTTCTTTGGAAACATCGTCGATAGACGCCGTAATTTTGCCTTTAAAACTCTTTTTGCAAAGAGATATAAAACCGCTCGATACGCACTCTAAAAGGGCGTCAAACTCAAAATTTTCGGTTTCGTCGGATATATCGTAAGCGGATTTTATTCGCGTTTTTATAACGCCTTTTATTTTTTCGCCGAATTTGTCAAAATCGGGGTCTACTATAAAAATACCGCTCGATTCTGCGTCTGCCTCAATAAACCGCGCTATTTTTTGCAGTAAATATAAAGGGTAGTCGTCAACAGAATTATCGCCGTTTTCGCCAACGTAAATATTGAGTTTGTCTATAAAGTCGTTTTCTATTTCATTTAATACGGCGTAAATATCGTCGTAATGCGCGTAAAAAGTATTGCGACTTATATCCGCCGCGTTTACCACGTCTACAACCGTAATTTCGGTTGCATTTTTTTGCGATAATAATTCAAAAAATGCTTTTTTAATCATATTACGCGACCTTATCGCACTACGATATTCTTTCATATAACAGACCTCATTGTTTAATATTATACACAATGTATAGTTTTAATTGTTGTGTTTATATTTACGCAATATGTGTGGATAACTTGCGTAAAATTTCCACTTATGCACAAATGTGCACAACTTGTAATATTTTGTGCATAAGTACGAATTTAAAACAGTACACAATATCCAACAATAGACACAATAAATAATATTATACACTGTGTAATATTTTGCGCTTAAAGTTTAAATATGGCGTAAAAGTAATAATTTGCTCATAAAATTTAATTTTATATTTCAAGTACAATATTGAACACTATGTATATTTTTTATTGTTGCGTTTATTTTTAATTGTTGTGTAAGTTTTTATAGTATAATACGCGGGCAAAAAAAAGTCAAACAAAAAGCGCGTTGTTTTTAAAATTTTAATTTAGTTAGCCATTAGTTCAACTCTCTAATGGCTAAGTTTACAAATATTTTACCGATAAATTACAAAATGGTGCTTGTAGTTTTTTGTTATTTTCAGTATTATAAAACCGATAAAATTTCAGGTGCAGATATGGGCGTTTTGGCAAGAAAAAGTAAAAAGGGCGTAGTTTATCGCTGCGTAGGCATAGTCGTTTGTTTTATAGTTTTTATACCTATGATTAAAGCGGCAATTTCTCTTAATGGTAAGCAAAAAATTTTTGCTATTGTGTCAAGCATAATTGTCGGACTAATAATTATCGGTTTAGGGTGGGGCATAATTTTTGATATGCTCCGACCCGACGATTTGATAAAGCGCGAGGGTAACACTTTGCTCATTTTTAGCCGAGGTAAATGGAACGAGTTGGATTTTTTGGAGATTATTAACGTAAGTTTTCGTTACAATCAAAGCGGCAGGACGGTTTTAAGTTTCGGCACGATAGTAATAGAAACTATCAAAAAAAATTATCGCGTGGAAAACGTAGAAAATGTTGCCTTGGCGTGGTCGGAAATTATGAATATTTGTGGAAAACAAAAAGCGAACCGATAAAAAATCGGTTCGCTTTTTTTTGGCGGAGCGTTAGTAACGTAAATCGAATATATTGCAGAATGTTTCGTTCAGAATTTATTCATTCTAACAATTTTGAGATATTCTTTCACTTTATTAAATGTTAATGATGACGAACTACCGATTCTCCTTTTATTTCAAAGGAAATTTCTCCGTTTGTAACCACATATTTCAAAGCATATTGATACCCTGCAATGGGATTCTCCATTGTATTATCTGTCTTATCCAATAAACATAGGCTCAAGAAAAACTCTCCGTCTGTTCTATCGAAAAAACTGTTTTCAAAATGCAAAGCAGATTCCTTTTTGTAATTATATTTACCGTCCAAAACCGTAAAAGAATAATCGTCTTTCTCGACACTTTCAATACATTGTAAAACTGACGGGACTTTACCACTATTGTCGGATGCTGTAAAAACCGCTTTATAATTTTCAAGGTTTACAGAATTTATTCCGTAATGAACGGTAAGGGAAACGTCATCGACGGGGAACTCCGAATCGAGATTTGAAATCGAAAAAGAACAAATCCTTTTCTCTTCGAACGGAGTGGGGTGTGGCTTATCTTCAGGTTTTTTACCGCAACCAAACAACAAAACAAAAGCCGCCAAACACACGATCAAAAAACATAAAGTTTTATTTTTTATCCCATAAAAATCTAACCACATATCTTGCCTTCGCATTTTTTCGTCCATATTATACGCCAAAAGCAGGGTAAAGTCAAGCGCGATAAGATTTAATTTAGTTGTCGTTCAATCCGAATTGCCTTGTCATTAGAACTTCTTTCCAATGATTTTCTCTCGAAATAATATACTCGTTGCCAAGGCTCATATTACACACTTCCAATACGGAATATTTAAAATTATACCTATATTGAAAGCCATTAGCGGTAAGTAACTCTTTCAGGCTCTTGTTGCCTCCGTGTCCGTTCGTTGCGTAATTTACCCATCTTTGCCAAATACATTCATCACCGTAAGCACTGCCCACATATTGTTTGCCCGTAACGGTATCGACGATTAAGTAAATACCTTTTACGTTTGATAATACGGATTTCCACGACTGTATGTCGTCGTCAACAATCAATTTGAGTGTTTCGTAATTTATGTTCACTTGGTCAAAACCCGGAAAATCATTTAAAGACACTCTCTTGTTCAATATATGCGAAATGCACATTTCGGACGGACTTATTGAGTTTTGGCTTTGTAAATCTAAACCGGGGTAGGACGCTCTGAATTCTTTTTTATAGTAAAAAAATGCTCTACCTTTTAAATCTTGCTCAATATCTAACAATTTTGAGTTGTATTTCCATAGATTTCCGGAGTCGATTGTAACGAGCGACGGATTTTGTTCTATCTCGTATACACCGCCAAACATCCAAACATTTTTTGAATAATAGATTAACGAAATAACGTATTGCCTGTTAAAGTTTTTATTAGTCTGGTGTTCTTGCCACTCCTTAAATTCGCCGATTAAAAACTTATTGTAGGGTATCATTTTATCGTTTGCACCGGTGGCAAAATGAATTTTATATTTTGAATACTCGTCTTTACTTATGCGTAACAAATCTACCAACTTAATCATTTGAATCACTGCCCATCTTTACTCGTATAAACTACAAAATTTTTTCCATTCCTATTTTTTGTATTTGCATTCCTATCGCGCGATAGAAATTTACCGCATTAGTGTTATTCGCCCAAACGTTTAAGGTAACGTTGTAGCAATCGGCTTTTTTAGCGTAATCTAATACGAATTTATACAACTTCGTTCCGATATGCTCACCGCGCGCATTTTCATCGACACACAAATCGTCAATATACAACGTTTTTATGGGGGTTAGCGTATTAT